>CAZIQE010000085.1:0-2231 GCA_964541385.1 uncultured Eubacteriales bacterium
GGGGCTGGAAACCAATAAATGGGGCTGTATTGTTACCGAAGAGGAAACGGGGCTCACCTCCCGGGAAAACGTTTACGCCGGCGGCGATGCCGTGACCGGCGCCGCAACGGTGATTCTGGCGATGGGTGCCGGAAAACAGGCAGCAAAAGCAATTGATGAAAAACTATCGAAATAAAACGAAATCCCGTAATGCGAGTGCATTACGGGATTTTTGCCGGAATTAAAACTTCTGAATTTCAAACATTCCATCTAATAAGGTATAGAGCGGGCGGAACCAGCGCATCACGTTCCAGATGCTGACCCCTTTCAGCCCTAATTGCTGCGCCAAACGCAGTTTAGCCTGATAACTGCGGGCATCCTCAAACCAGACCTCATGCTGATTGCCCCGGTTATCATAATAGCGGAACCACGGCGACTGGGCTTTTTCATCGAACTGAATTTCTGCACCGTATTTCCGTGCGAGGGCAATCGCCTCATAATTCCCGATGGAGCGTGCCGGGCGGCCTTCTTCATAGGGGAGTGTCCAATCATATCCGTAATTGGGCAGACCCATCAGGATCTTATCGGCGGGGATCTGGGTCACCGCATATTCCAGTACCTCGGTTACCTGATCTAAAGGAGCCACCGCCATCGGCGGGCCATAGGTATAACCCCATTCATAGGTCATCACCAAAACACCGCTTGCCGCTTCGCCCAATGCGGCGTAGTCGTGCGCCTCATAGAGCAGACCCCGCTGCTCGGAGCTCTTTTTCGGAGCCGCCGCCACAAACACCGGCTTCGGCGCTAATTCCTGCCGCAGGCGGTTGATAAATTCCGCATAGGTGGCGGCGAGGCGAGGCGGCAGATATTCGAAATCCACGTCCACGCCCCCATAATTCCGCTCATTCAAGGCACGTTTCAATCCTTCGATCAACACCGTCCAGGCGGCGGGATTATCTAAAAATCGAGCCGCCCGCTCGCCGCTGAAGCCGCCGGTTTCATCAATGGACGTCAGCACCAGAAGCGGAACGGTATTTTGGGAACGAGCTGTGCGGATCGCCTCCTCTTCCATTTTCAGAGGCACCAAGCCGCCCTCCTCGGTGATGCCGGTGCTGAAGAGCGAAAGATAAGTGAGACCGGGCAGGGCACGGAGCAGGTTATTCCGGTCAATAAAGGGATAGGCATAGCCATTCACCACCAGAGGCGGTCGCTGACCCACCGGCGCAGGGATCACCAGGCTATCGCCGATCACCAGATATTTATTGGGATCGACCCCGTTTGCCTCCACCAGCTGTTCTACCGTTGTTCCGTATCGCCGGGCGATCTGATAAAGAGAGTCCCCCGGTTGGATCGTATATACCATCATATTTTTCAACACACTCCTTTCTTCTTATCTATATGATGATAAAACCGAAAAAATTGCAGAACAATCCGCAATACTTGTTGACTTTCTTTCTGATTCATATTAAGATTAAGGTATCAAATCTTTAGAAATGAGGTATTGACCTATGGCTGGCGACAAAGCATTAGACTTTAACGTTGAAGAGAAAGCCCCCGCTATTGACACTTCCAAGAAGGTTCGGGTTGGGATCATCGGCTGCGGCTGGATCGCAAAGGCGCACGTGCAGCACTACAAACGCTGCCCCGATGTTGAGATCGTTGCCGGATCCGACATTATCCCCGGCAAGGCCGCAAAATTCTTCGAGGATATGGAAGTGGAAGGCGTTGCCTGCTACGAAAGCACCGAAGAAATGCTTGCTAAGGAAAACCTGGATATCGTTTCGGTTTGTACTTATAACTCTCAGCACGCTCCCTGCGCCATCCAGGCAATGAGAGCCGGCGTAGACGTGATGCTGGAGAAGCCCTTCACCGTGACTTTGGAAGAAGCCATCGAAGTGATGAAGGTTGAAAAAGAGACCGGCAGACTGCTCTCCATCGGGTTCCAGCCCAGAATGGATGAGAATATGAAGATGATCAAAAAAATCGTTGCGTCCGGCGAGCTGGGGGATATTTACTACGTTCAGACCGGCGGCGGTCGCCGCAAGGGGATCCCCGCTCCCTACGGCACCTCTTTCATCGAAGCAGATAAGGGTGCGATCGGTGCTTTGGGGGATATCGGCTGCTATTCCTTGGATATGGTTTTGAACGCTTTAGGCAATCCCAAGCCTCTGACCGTTTCTGCGATGAAATCCGATTTCTTCGGCAAGAGCAGGGATTATTGGATCGCTCGGGGCAAGCCGGCTGAATATGCC
>CAZIQE010000086.1:0-2446 GCA_964541385.1 uncultured Eubacteriales bacterium
TTTGAAAAGATTTTGCAGGAATTGGATATTCCTCAGCCTAAGGGCAGAGCCGTTACGAAAATTGAAGACGGCATTGCCGCCGCGGCCGAGATCGGCTATCCGGTGTTGGTGCGCCCCAGCTTCGTTCTGGGCGGCAGGGCGATGCAGATCGTTGCCAACGAGGAGCAGCTGCGCCACTATCTGAAAACTGCCGTTGAGATCGATGAAGAAAAGCCGGTTCTGGTGGATAAATATATTCAGGGCAAAGAAGTGGAAGTGGATGCCATTTGCGATGGCAGGGATGTATTTGTGCCCGGGATTATGGAACTGGTGGAACGAACCGGCGTTCACTCCGGCGATTCCATCAGCGTATATCCAACCTTCAGTATTTCCGATAAAGTGAAGGGAATCATCCTGCAATATGCCAAGAAATTGGGGCTTGGCATCGGCATTATCGGTCTTTATAATATTCAATTTATTGTGGATGGTAAAGAAAACGTTTATATCATCGAGGTAAATCCCCGTTCCTCCCGAACGGTTCCGTTCCTTTCTAAGGCAACCGGTTATAGCCTTGCCGACATCGCCACCGAAGTGATTTTGGGTAAGAGCCTGAAAGAGCAGGGAATCTTTGATATCTATCCAACGGAAAAGAAGCGTTGGTATGTTAAAGTGCCTGTGTTCTCCTTCAATAAGATTCGGGGCTTAGATGCCTATCTTTCTCCGGAGATGAAATCCACCGGTGAGGCCATCGGTTATGATGATAAGCTGAACCGTGCTTTGTATAAAGCATTGCAGGCCTCCGGAATGCATCTGCAAAATTACGGCACCGTTCTGGCAACCATTGCCGATAAGGATAAGGAAGAGGCGTTGCCTTTGATCCGTCGGTTCTATAACCTGGGCTTTAATATCCAGGCAACTGCCGGTACGGCTGAATTTTTGAAAAAGAATGGGATCCGTACCCACGTGCTTAAAAAGATCAGCGAAGGCAGCGACGAAGTGCCCGATGCGTTAAGGCAGGGTCATATTGCTTATGTGCTGAACACCCGTGATATCGGCGCCAAAGCTTTGAACGACGGCCATAAGATCCGCCGTCTGGCCACGGAAAATAACGTGACTATCTTTACCAATATGGATACCGTTCGGGTATTGCTGGACGTTTTGGAAGAAACAACGCTAACGATTTCCACCATTGATGCATAAGGTTGAAAGAATATGAAACAAAGTTTTTTTGAAATAATTGAAAACGTTCCTTTAACGCCGAACGTTTACCGGATGGTTTTGAGGGGAGATCCCTCTGCCATCACCCGTCCGGGTCAGTTTATCAATATCAAACTGGAGGGTCTTTATCTGCGCCGTCCGATCTCCGTTTGCGATCGGAGTGAAAAGACCGTAACCATCCTTTATAAGGTGGTGGGGAAGGGCACGGAGCAAATGAGCCGAATGAAGGAAGGAAAATTAGACGTTCTTTCCGGACTGGGGAATGGCTATGATCTGAGCCCGGCGGGAGACCGCCCTTTGCTGGTGGGCGGCGGCGTTGGGGTTCCGCCCCTCTATCTCCTGGCAAAGGATCTGATCCGCACCGGTAAAAAGGTTTCCGTGATCTTAGGATTTAACACCGCCGATGAAGTCTTTTATGAAGCGGAATTCAAAGCCCTTGGTTGTGAAGTTACCGTGACAACGGTGGATGGCTCCAAGGGCGTGAAGGGCTTCGTGACCGCCGCCATGGAAGGAATGGATTATACATATTTCTTTGCCTGCGGCCCCGAGCCGATGCTGAAAGCCCTTTATAACGCTTCGAAAACCTCCGGTCAAATGAGCTTTGAAGAACGGATGGGATGCGGCTTCGGCGCTTGTATGGGGTGCTCCTGCAAAACCGTCTACGGAAATAAACGGATCTGTAAGGAAGGACCGATCCTGAAAAAGGAGGAGATCTTATGGGAAAACTGAGCGTTAACCTTTGCGGGATCGAATTGGATAACCCCATCATCCCCGCCAGCGGAACCTTCGGCTACGGATACGAATTTGCCGAACTTTATGATATCAATCTGCTGGGTACCTTTTCCTTTAAGGGCACCACCAAGGATCCCCGTTTCGGAAACCCAACGCCCCGGATCGCTGAATGTACAGCAGGGATGATCAACGCCGTAGGCTTGCAAAATCCCGGCGTAGAAAAGGTTATCAGCGAGGAGCTGCCCCGGCTGGCTAAATGTTTCCATAAAAAAGTAATGGCCAATGTCAGCGGCTTTTCTGTTGAAGATTATGCGTATACCTGCGAAAAGCTGGATCAATGCGATCAGGTGGGTTGGCTGGAAGTGAACGTCAGCTGCCCCACCGTACACGGCGGCGGTATGAGCTTCGGCACCGATCCTGCCGCCGCGGCGGAAGTAACAAGGGCGGTTAAAAGGGTAACTGCCAAGCCGGTGATTTTGAAGCTTTCCCCCAATGTAACGGATATCGTTTCCATCGC
>CAZIQE010000087.1:0-3380 GCA_964541385.1 uncultured Eubacteriales bacterium
ACCCACGGCTGCCATAACCATAGGCGTGCCCAGAAGATAGATTTTCAGATAGCCCGCCGCATAGGGATAGGTTGCCGCACCGGCACCGGTATGAAAAAGACACGGTTTCATCGCCGGGTAAAAAACGGCGGGGAGCAGAACGGAGAGGACCGCCAATAGAGCGGTGCCGTTTCCCAAAATCTGCCTTGCCCGTTTGGGATTCTCCTGCCCCAGAGCAATAGAGGCGAGCGGTGCTCCGCCTCCGCCCACAAAGGAGCTGAAGGAGGAAATGATAATAATGACTGGCGTAGCCAAGCCGATGCCGGTCAGGGCGGTTTCGCCGATGCCCGGAATATGGCCGATATAGATCCGATCCACAATGCTATATAATAAATTAACCAGTTGTGCCGCAATGGTGGGCAGGCTCATCCGCAGGATCAGCCCCGGCATCCGGTCTTTGCCCAAATCGTTCGTTCGTTTCATATTTTCTCCTGAAAAATAAGAGTGGCTGGCGCCACTCTTAGTTTAATTTAGTTCAGTAAAGCACGGTCGTTGGCAAAATCGGAGCCGCTTTGCTGGCTGAATTTTTCCATTAGATCATCCACGGTAAGCTTTTGCTTTTCGGCACCGGAAACGTCAAAGATGATCCTGCCGTTATGCATCATCACCAGCCGGTTGCCGTGTTTGATGGCATCCTTCATATTATGGGTGATCATCAGGGTGGTCAGCCGATCCTTTTCGATGATCCGGTCGGTGGCGTCCAGCACCTTAGCGGCGGTTTTGGGGTCCAGAGCCGCCGTATGCTCATCCAATAACAACAGTTTGGGTTTCACGAGGCTCGCCATCAAAAGAGTGAGTGCCTGACGCTGTCCGCCGGAAAGCAGACCGACCTTTGCGGTCAGCCGGTCTTCCAGACCCAGACCCAATAATGTCAGTAGCTCATAGTATTCTTCCCGTTCGGCGGGAGTGACGCCCCGCCTTAAGCCCCGGTGCTGACCCCGGCGTTTCGCCAACGCCAGATTTTCTTCGATCTGCATAGTGGCGGCGGTGCCGATCATCGGATCCTGAAACACCCTGCCAAGGAATTTGGCTCGCTTATGCTCGGGCATCAGGGTAACGTCGATGCCGTCCAGAAAAATGGAGCCGGAGGTGGTGATAAAGGTGCCTGCCACGGCGTTGAGCATTGTGGATTTCCCGGCGCCGTTGCCGCCGATCACGGTGCAAAAATCGCCTTCCTTCAAGGTGAGGTTCAAGCCGTTGAGGGCAACCTTCTCGTTGATGGTACCGGGGTTAAAAATCTGGGTCACATCTTGAATTTTCAGCATTTTGCGCTGCCCTCCTTTTTGATATTTCTTTTAATGGCGGTGCTTTTCCAATAGGGGATCGCCAGGAAGATGGCAACGACTGCGGCGGTGAGCAGCTTCAGATCGTCGGTGGAAAGACCCATCCGCAGAACCAATTGGATCACGGCATAATAAATCACGCCGCCGATGATGCACGCCAGAAGCTTCAGGGCAAAGTTTCGGAAGACCTTGCTGAATAAAACCTCGCCGATAATCACAGCCGCCAGCCCGATCACGATGGCACCCCGACCCATATTGATGTCCGAGAAGCCTTGAAATTGGCTCAGAAGAGCACCGGAGAGGGCAACCACGCCATTGGAGATCACCAATCCCAGGATAATGTCTTTTTTCGTGTTGATGCCCTGCGCTCTTGCCATTTGCTGGTTGGCGCCGGTAGCCCGCAGGGAGCAACCGATCTCGGTGCCGAAGAACCAATAGAGCAGGAAGATGATGATGACCGTTACCAAAATCAAAATGATCAGCGGGTTTTTCAAGCTCAAATCAAACACGTAGCGGGAGGAAACCAAAATATCGTATTTATCCACGCTGATGGGCAGGTTTGGCCGCCCGCTTTTGGTTCCGAAACCCATAATGTGCAGGTTCACGGAATATAGAGCCAGTTGGGTCAGGATCCCTGCTAAAATGGCGGGGATTCCGCAAAGGGTATGTAAAACGCCGGTCACTAATCCTGCCAACATACCGGCGATTATGGCGCAGATCATTGCCGCCCAAACGGGCACGCCGTTCAGGGTCAGCAAAACGCAAACGGCACCGCCGGTGGCGATGGAGCCGTCTACCGTCAGATCCGCCACGTCCAAAATTCGGAAGGTGATATAAACGCCGATCGCCATAATGCCCCAAATCACGCCCTGGTTCACAGCGCCGGGCATGGAATTCATCAGACCGCTCAAAAAGCCTAAAATGTCTTGTACAATTGCCATTGGAAATCCTCCAGGTTCATTTTATTCTTATGTAATATCGGTGTAGCCTTTGTCGGCGGGAATGCCCAAGGCCTAATTAAAACTTTTTTCTTAATTTCCCCGATGTTCTTTATTCTTTTTGACTTTAACACTTTTGGTGCTAAAAGTCAAGCCTTTTGGGCAAATAAAAACTGCGGAAGTTCAAACTTCCGCAGTTTTGTTTTGATTTAATCTTACTTGAAAAATTACTGAATAGCGGTGTAGCCTTCGGGAGCGGGGATGCCCAATGCGGTGCAGTTTGCGGCATTATACATCTTGGTAACTTTTTCAACGGACTGTACGGGCATGGTCTTGATGTCGGCACCTTCTGCCAGGATCTTGTAAGCCATTTCGCCGGTGGCATAGCCCATATCATAGTAGTCGATGCTCAAGGTTGCAACGCCGCAGCCTTTGCAGATGCCGGATTCGCCGGTGACCACCGGAACCTTGGCAGGCAACACTACGTTGGCAATGGCCTCGGTGTTGGAAGCGGCGGTGTTATCGGTGGGGATGTAGATCACGTCGGCAAAATCGCAGGCAGACTGGGTAACGGAAGCAACGTCGTTGGTATCGGTGAAGCCGAACCATTTTACTTCCAGATTCTTTGCCTTCAGATGCTCTTCGATCTTGGTGCATTGATATACGGAGTTGGGCTCGGTGGTGCAATAGATCAAGGCGATCTTTTTGGCATCCGGGAACAATTCGCTGATCATAGCGGCCTGCTGATCCAAAGGAGCCAGATCGGAAGCACCGGAAACGTTGGTGCCAACGGTGCCGGTCCAGTTTTCAATCTCCAGAGCGGAGGCGTAATCGGTAACAGAAGTACCCAGAACGGGGATCTTGTCGGTGGCGGCAGCGGCGGCCTGCAGGGGAGCGGTGGCATTGGCCATAATCAAATCCACCTTGTCGGAAACGAAGCCGGTGACGATAGGGGTGCAGTTTGCAGAATCGCCGGAGGCGTTCTTTTCATCGAAAGTGACTTTGTCGCCCAGCTTATCGGTCAGCGCTTGCTTGAAGCCTTTGGTAGCGGCATCCAATGCTTCGTGCTGAGCCAATTGGCAGATCCCAACCTTGTAGGTGCCGTCGCTGTCCTTTCCGC
>CAZIQE010000088.1:0-5055 GCA_964541385.1 uncultured Eubacteriales bacterium
AAATTCTGAACCGGAAGCTTTCGGAACGCTCAACGGATGAGGCTTTTGTTTTGGAAGCGGTATATCAATGCGAAGAAGAGATCGGCATTGCCTTGCCGATCGAAGGAGCAACGGATGCTGAAAATACTGAAGAATCTGGATAATACTTTAACCCCGGCGGTATTCGGCACTTTTGATGAAAATGCCGGTGTGCTGGAGTCGGCATTGGACGTTAAGCTGATCAATCGGGATGAATACCTGGCAGTCAGCGGGGAAGAGCCGAACGTGGAAGAGGCGTCGGTCGTCCTGGAGAATCTATTCGCTCTTGCGGCAAAAAATGAGCAGATCGACGTGCAGAAGGTGCGCTATTTGATTCATTTAGCCCGGGAAGACAGTGGAAAGAACGTGGTGGAGGCGCTCGATGAATGTATCTGCATCACCACCCGGGGAAAACCCATCAAGCCGAAGACGATCGCCCAGAAGAGCTACGTGGAATGTATTCATAAAAACGTCGTTACCTTTGGCATCGGCCCCGCAGGCACGGGGAAAACCTATCTGGCGGTTGCCTTGGCGGTATCTGCTTTGAAGCATAAGCAGGTGGCAAAGATCATTCTGACCCGCCCGGCGGTGGAGGCAGGAGAGAAGTTGGGCTTTTTGCCCGGCGATCTGCAGAATAAAGTGGATCCGTATCTGCGCCCGCTTTATGATGCGCTGTTTGAAATGCTGGGACCGGAAACCGTTGCCGGTTATATGGAAAAGAATATCATTGAAATTGCGCCCTTAGCCTATATGCGGGGTCGCACGCTGGATAACAGCTTTATCATTCTGGACGAGGCGCAGAATACCAGTATTGAGCAGATGAAAATGTTTCTCACCCGATTCGGATTTAATTCCAAGATCGTTGTGACCGGTGATCCAACCCAGATCGATCTGGACGGAAAGACCTCCGGTCTGATGCACGCTCTGAAGATTTTGCGGGATATCGAGGATATCGGGATCCATCGGTTTGAGAAAAAGGATATTGTGCGCCACGCTCTGGTTCAAAAAATCGTGGATGCCTATGAAAGGAAAAGCCGTGAAAGTAATCGTAACAATGGAAAATGAATCCCTTTCCCCCCTGATTTGCCGAGCCGTTGAAAGCGCCTTGCAATATGAGGGCTTTGATCGGGATGCGGAGGTGGAGGTGCTGTTTGCAAGTCCGGAGGGGATCCACGCTATCAATTTAGAGCAACGGGGCGTAGACCGCCCTACCGACGTGCTTTCTTTTCCGATGGAGGAAAATCCGAAGGAAGCGCTGCCCGATCCTTCTACCGGCGCAGTTTTTTTGGGGAGTATCGTTCTTTGCCTTGAAAAGGCAAAGATGCAGGCAGAGGAATACGGTCATTCCTTTGAGCGGGAATTGGCGTTTCTAACCGTACATAGTGTGCTGCATCTTTTGGGATACGACCACGAGCGGAATGAAGCCGAAGAAAAAGAGATGTTTCAAAAGCAGGATGAGATCTTAAACGAAATGGGGATCACCCGATGAGAAAATTATGGGAAAGCTTTGGCTATGCCTTCCGGGGCATTTTCTATAACGTGGCGTATGAGCGAAATTTCCGGATCCATTGCTGCGCCGCAATAACGGTGCTGATTTTAAGCACTTTCTATGCGTTCACGCCGCCCGAATGGGCGATTCTGGTGATGCAGATCGCAATGGTCTTTGCGGCAGAAAGCCTGAATACCGCCGTGGAGCAGACCGATAACGCCGTAACGGAGCAGCAGTCCCGCAAGATCCGCAATGCGAAGGATAGTGCGGCGGCGGGCGTTTTGTTTGCCGCCATCGGATCGGTGGCGGTGGCATTTTTCCTGTTTTGGGATCCGGCTGTTTTTTCCGATATTGCCGCCTGGTTTTCGGTGTGGTATCGGCTTTTTGGGCTGGTTGGATATATTGCTCTTTGGGCTGTGTTGATCTTTTGTAAAAAAACCTATAAAAAGGATAAGAAATGAAAACAAAAACTGTATTTGCAACGTTAATGGGGCGACCCAACGTGGGAAAATCCACCCTATTGAACCAATTGATCGGTGAGAAAATATCCATTGTTTCCCCCAAACCGCAAACCACCCGTACCCGGATCACCGGCGTTCTGACCAAAGAGAATACCCAGTATGTTTTTCTGGATCTGCCCGGTTTTATCACGGGCAAAAACGGCTTGGGAAAACGGATGGAGCAAACGGTGAGTGAAACGGTGGAGGAAACGGAGATCGCCGTTTTTGTGGCGGAGCCGAAAGCGCCGAACGCCGCCGAGCTTAAAATGCTGGAGCGGCTTAAGGGGATGGGCACGCCGGCTATTTTGGTCTTGAATAAGATCGATGCGGTGCCGAAAGAAAAGCTTCTGGGCGCCATTGCCGCCTTCACGGAACACTTTGAATTCCTGGCGGTGATCCCGTTAAGCGCCAAAACGGGCGATGGGGTCGAAATTCTTTTAGAAGAGCTGGAAAAGCATACCGAAGAATCGCCCTTCTTTTTCGATCCCGACCAATTGAGCGATCAGCCGGAGGCTGTTTACGCCTGCGAGGTGGTAAGGGAAAAGATGCTTTATCTTTTGGGCGAGGAGGTTCCCCACGGCGTTGCCTTGGCGGTGGATCAGTTTGAGGAAAAAGAGGGGCTGATCTCCATTTATATGGTGATCTATTGCTCTAAAGATTCCCATAAAGGCATCATTATCGGGAAGCAGGGCGCGAAATTGAAGGAAATCAGCACCCGTGCCCGGCAGGAATTGGAGCGGCATTTCGGCTGTAAGGTTTTCCTGAAATGCTTTGTAAAAGTGAAGCGGGATTGGGAAAACAACAGCGGGATGCTCGATTCATTGGGCTTTTCCGCCGAATGATTTTTTAGCAATCTTTCCCTAGTCTTTCGATCACTTTTTTGTGCATCATAAAATATGATAAGATGTATGAGGAGTTGATCTGAAATGACCGAAAAGGAAGCCTGGAACTATTTTGAAAAAACCGGAAGTGTGGAGGCGTATTTGCTTTATCACGCTTTGGAAAGCAAGGAGAATCAACCGAATGACCTGCAAAGTCAAGGGCATTCTGCTGCGCATCAAACCAACGATCCATGAAGAACGGGCGTTAACCCTCCTAACAGACCGATTCGGTTGCATAACGGTCTTTGCGAAGGCAGGGAAAAGGGCGCAATACGATCAGTTTTATTATGGGGAATGGGTATTGTATCAAACCGGCGGCGGAAATTATTTGCTGAACTCTTTTGCATTGGAGGAACCCTTCCATCCGATGCGTGAAAAAATTGAAAATACCTTTCTGGCAGGCTATTTTGCCCAGATCGTGCTTTATTTCGGCAGGAGTAATGAGGATGGAAGCGGTCAGCTTCTTTCTCTTCTGCTCAATAGCCTCTATCTTTTGGGCAAAGGGAAAGAACCCTTGCTGGTGAAAAGTGTATTTGAATTAAAAACGATGCAAATGATGGGCTATTGCCCCACCTTGGCGGATTGCGGTCATTCCGTTTCCCAATTTTCTCTGGAGGACGGAAGCGTTCTATGCGATGACTGTGCCGTTTCCGCCCAAACCGTTCCGGCAACTGCCGGCGGCTTGGCGGCGGTGGCATTTATTTTAAATAAAGAATCCTCCAAAGCCTTTTCGTTTTCTCTTCCGAAGGAGGAGCTGATCCGTTTAAACAACTTAACGGAACGGTTTTTAATGTACCATCTGGAATTGAATGCTTCGGCGTTGGAAATGTGGAAATCCATTTATGAATAGAGTTGAAAATGAGTAATCGTAATTTGTTTTATTATAAAAAATCTTTGGGTGCCTTGGAATTTTTCAAGGTGTTGGAGCAGGTTGCCCGCCGTTGTGTGACCGAGGAGGCGGCAAACCGGCTTCGGGAGCTTTTGCCTCTTTTTGACCGTGCCTGCGCCCAAACCCAGATCGAGCATACTGCGGCGGCAATGGAGCTTCTAAGCCGAAGCCCCCGCTTCCCCTTGAACCGCCTGACGGAAAATCTTCCGCTTTACATAAGCAAGGCGGGCAAAGGGATCACCCTGGGCGCAAAGGAGCTGATGGCGGTCGGGTCTTTAATGAAAACCGGCGGCGATCTTTTGCGCTATTACGGCGATAAAAATTTTGATACGCCTTGCCTGGATCTTTTCTTCGGTCAGCTTTATGAAAACCGCAAGCTCTATGAGCAGATCGACCGCACCTTTGTTACCGAGGAACTGATCGCCGACGATGCTTCGCCGGCATTGGCGTCGATTCGCCGCAAGATCACCTCAACGGCCGCCGGGATCAAATCTCAATTGGAAAAATATATCAAAACGCCCGAGGTGGCTAAAAGCTTGCAGGAGCCGATCGTCACTTTGAGATACGACCGGTATGTGGTGCCCGTTCGGGCGGATAATCGGGGCGAGGTGAAGGGGCTGCTGCACGATACCTCCAATAGCGGCGGAACGCTGTTTATCGAGCCGTTTTTTGTGGTGGAGGCGAATAATCAGATCCGGAAGCTGGAGGCGGAGGAAAAGGCGGAAATTGCCCGTATTCTTGAGACTCTGACCGAGCAGATCACGGCGGTTTCCGAGCCACTTCTAACCTCTTACCGAGCCATCATTTCTCTGGATACGGTCTTTGCCAAAGCCAAATATGCCGGCGATGAAAACTGCATCCCGCCGGTTCTTTGCCCGGAAAAAAGAATTCAGCTCAAAGAAGCCCGCCATCCGATGATCCCGAAGGAAACGATGGTGCCCCTGCAGATCGAAATGGGCGATGGGATCGATACCGTGGTCATCACCGGCCCCAACACCGGCGGCAAAACGGTATTTTTAAAAACCCTCGGTCTTTTATGCCTGATGGCGAAGGCGGGATTTCCCATCCCCGCCGCAGATGCAACCCTTTGTATTTTTGACCGTGTTTATGCCGATATCGGGGACGAGCAGTCCATCGAGCAATCGCTTTCCACCTTCTCCTCCCATCTGAAAAATATCCGGAATATTATGCAGCATAGCGATAACGGCAGTTTGGTATTGTTCGATGAACTGGGCAACGGCACCGATCCGGTGGAAGGGGCGGCGTTGGCGGTTGCCG
>CAZIQE010000089.1:0-2300 GCA_964541385.1 uncultured Eubacteriales bacterium
TGGCGAAAGGCGGGAGCGGCGATCTGCTTGCCGGGCTGATTGCCGGTCTGCTGGCAGGCGGAATGGATGCCCTTGATGCGGCAAAAACCGGCGTTTATCTCCATAATACGGCAGGCCGTCTGGCTGCCGAAACCCATCATATTAGAAGCTTGCAGCCCGAAGAGGTTGCCGAAAAAATAGAGGATGCCTGGAAAAAGGCTGAATCATATAAATTAGGAGGATTTTAAGATGAAAACTTGTCCGAAATGTCACTATGTGGGGAATGATAGCGAGGTCTATTGTGTAAAATGCGGTGCCCCGCTGGAAGAAACAGCCGCAGAAGCAACGCAGGGTGCGCCTGAAGCGCAAGGGATTCCTCAAACCCCGCCGTATCCCACCTACGTATACGCAAATCAACCGCCGAAGGAAGAAATTTCCGTGGGTAAATGGATTCTTTATAACCTGATTCCGTTTATTCCGCTTGTGGGAAATCTGGTTTATTTCATAATGCTTTTTGTTTGGGGCTTCGGAAGCGAAAAAAACGAAACCTTCCGCAACTGGGCGAAAGCACAATTGGTTGTGATGGCGATCGGCGTGGGGATCGTGGTGCTCATCCTTGTATTTGTTTTTGTGGTTCTGGGTATTTCTGCCGCAGGAATTGCTTCTGAAATTACCCCCTATTGATCGCAGCTTTACCGATAAAGGAGTATTTCTTTGAATATTATCCATTTGAAATATGCCGTGGAGATCGCTCGCACCCGGTCTATCAGCAAAGCGGCTGAAAATCTCTATATGGGTCAGCCGAATTTGAGCCGAGCCATCCGGGAGCTGGAAGAAAATCTGGGGATCACGATCTTTAACCGCACCCCCAAGGGCATCTCCATCACGGATGACGGCGAAGAATTTTTGCAATATGCCCGCCGGATCATCTCCCAGGTTGAGGAGATGGAATCCTTATACCATAATGAAAAACGGCATCTGCGCCGATTTTCGGTTTCCTGCCCCCGAGCCAGCTATCTGGCGGCGGCTTTTGCGAATTTTGCGGCAGAGTTGGAGGGGGAGGATCCGGCAGATATTTATTATAAGGAAACCAATTCCATGCGCACCATCAATAACGTGCTGAGAGAGGAATTCAATCTGGGGATCGTGCGCTATCAGGAAACCTTTGAGCAGTATTTTCAGGCTCAATTCCGGGAAAAACGGTTTCATAGCGAAAAAATTGCCGAATTTTCTTATCTGCTGTTGGTGCATCAGGATCATCCCCTTGCTCAAAAGAAGCAGATCGTTTTAAAGGATCTGGCGCCTTATTTTGAAATCTGCCACGCCGATCCGTACGTGCCGAATTTGCCTCAGATCGATGTGAAAAAGGCGGAGCTTTCGGAGTTTGTGGATAAACGGATCAATATCTATGAGCGGGCGAGCCAGTTTCTGCTCTTGGAGCAAATGCATAATGCCTTTATGTGGGTTTCTCCGCTGCCGGAGGAGCTTTTGCAAAAGTATCATCTGGTGCAGATCGCCGTGGACGCCCCGTCCCGGGTCTATAAAGACGTTCTGATCTACCGAAACGGCTATCAGCTTTCTGATCTGGATAAGAAATTTATTGAAAAACTCAATGAGGCGAAGGCGGCAGTCGGTGCCGTTTGATCAATCGATATTCATTTATCGATATAACACTATGTAAAAAAAGCATTGGTCAAAAAAAGCAAAATCAACTATAATGATATGCGAAAGTTATTCAGACTTTCGCATATTTTTTATATCGGGAGGAGCAGCGTGATGAATTTAACGTTGACGGTTTTTCGGCGTTTATCATTATATCTGCATTTTCTGCGCCAGCTTCCGAAGGAGGTTGTGTGGATCTCGGCAACGACCATCGCTTCCGAGCTGGGTTTAGGAGAGGTTTTGGTGCGCAAGGAGCTCAGTCAGGTGAGTCCTGCCGCAGGCCGACCCAAGCTGGGCTATGAGGTTTCCGGCTTAATCAAAGCGTTGGAAAAAACGCTGGGCTATGGCAAGATACGCCGAGCCGTTGTGATCGGAGCAGGGAAGTTAGGGCGTGCGTTGATGGGCTATGAGGGCTTCACCCAATATGGTCTCCATATTGCGGCGGCTTTTGATATCAATGAAAGCGTTATCGGCATTCAGGAGGCGGGCAGACCCATCCTCGCCATGGAGGATCTTCCGGAATTTTGTTGCCAGCAGCAGATCGAGATCGGGATCATCACGGTTCCTGCCGCTCAGGCGCAGTTGGTTTGCAACCGCTTATGCGAAAACGGTGTGCGTGCAATTTGGAGCTTTGCGCCCGCCGCCCTTTCCGTTCCGGA
>CAZIQE010000090.1:0-1684 GCA_964541385.1 uncultured Eubacteriales bacterium
GCCGGGGCGGAGCATCGTTGCCGATGCGGGGCTGACCGTTTATACCGTTCAGACCCGGAAGAATATCCCCGGCTATAAGACCTATATCTCCGTGAACGGCGGGATGGCGGATAATCCCCGCTATGCTCTTTATCGGAGCCCCTATACGATTCTGGCACCGGAAAAGATGGATGAGGAAAAGGATCTTTTCTGCACCGTTGCCGGATGCTGCTGTGAGAGCGGGGATATCCTGCAGGAAAACGTGGCGCTCCCCTCCTCTTTGAAGCGGGGAGATCTCCTGGCTGTTTTAACCACCGGTGCTTATAATTATTCCATGGCCTCCAATTATAACCGCATCCCCCGCCCGCCGGTGGTGATGCTCCAAAACGGCGAGAGCCGGATCGCAGTAAAACGGGAAAGCTTAGAGGATCTTTTGAAAAACGATCAATAAAATCCAACGGAAAAACAGTTGACAAAAAAATAAATTGATGATATATTATTGAAGAAAAGTGATGACGGAGCCAGTATCTTTCGGCAGGATTTTCAAGAGAGAGGCGCATTTGCTGGAAGCGCCTTAAATTCCCGGAAGCGAAGACCACTCCCGAGCTGCCCGCGAAATAAGCGGCGCCGCACCTCTGCGTTAAAGAGCTTGAGTGAAACCCAAGGTGGAACCGTGTGTAAATTTATGCACCCTTGCAGAAATGCAAGGGTGCTTTTTAATTAAAAAGGAGATCGAATGATGAAAATTTCTGAGCATAACGGAACGGTTCGGGAATGTGCACCCGAGGAAGCGCTGCATATTATCCGCCATTCTGCCGCCCATATTCTGGCTCAGGCAGTAAAGCGGCTTTATCCCGAAGCAAAATTCGGCTATGGCCCCGCCAACGAAAAGGGCTTCTATTACGACATCGATTTGGGCGAGACCAAGCTTTCCGACGAGGATCTTCCCGCCATTGAGCAGGAAATGCGCAAGATCGTGAAGGAAAATCTGCCCATCAAGCCCTATATCCTCCCCCGGGCAGAGGCCATCGCTTTAATGGAAGAGCGGGGCGAAACCTATAAAGTGGAGCATATCGGCGATCTGCCCGAGGATGCCGAGATCAGCTTCTATCAGCAGGGCGAATACGTGGATATGTGCGTTGGCCCCCATCTTTGCTATACCAAAGCCCTGAAGGCCTTTAAGCTGACGGCGATCTCCGGCGCTTATTGGAAAAACGACAGCAAAAATAAAATGCTGACCCGGATCAAGGGCATTGCCTTTGCCACCCAGCCGGAGCTGGAGGAATATCTGAAGCTGATGGAGGAGGCGGAAAAGCGGGATCACCGCCGGATCGGCAAGGAGATGGAGCTCTTTATGCTTTGCGATGAAGCACCCGGCTTCCCCTTCTTTTTGCCCAACGGGATGCAGTTGAAAAATGCGTTGATCGATTACTGGCGTGAGCTGCACACCCGGGAAAACTACGTTGAGGTGCAGACCCCGATGATTATGAACCGCCATCTTTGGGAAACCAGCGGCCATTGGGATCATTATAAAGACAATATGTATTCCACCGTGATCGACGACGAAACCTTCTGCGTGAAGCCGATGAACTGCCCCGGCGGCGTGATGGTTTACCGCAGCCGACCGCATAGCTACCGTGAGCTTCCCCTGCGGGTGGGTGAATTGGGTCTGGTGCACCGCCACGAGCTGCGGGGCGCATTGCAC
>CAZIQE010000091.1:0-4790 GCA_964541385.1 uncultured Eubacteriales bacterium
TCTTCATTTTTTTCGGCGGAATAGGCGGCCACCTTGCCGTCTTTAAAAGTGATATTGAAATTCTCGATCAACTGAGATTGATAGCAAAGGGGCTTGGTGGCGTAAACGATCCCCTCCGCCTTGCCCTTCATCGGCGAAATGAACACTTCTTCGGAAGGGATGTTGGCGTTATAAAAAATGCCTTGAACGGTAGTTCCGCCTCCGCCTAAAAACGAGGTGTCCGGAATCAGCCCAACCGTCAGATCGGTGCCGTTTTCGGAGGTGTAGTGCAGGGAGCGCAGATTCAAGCTGTTCAGATAAGCGCAACGGTCTTCGATGTTTTTATTGTGTTTTTCCCATTGTGCGATGGGGTCTTCGTCGGCTCGTGCGGCGGTAAGGATAGCCTCCCAGAGCTTTTCAACAGCCTGATGCTTGCTCAGATCGGGAAAAAGCTTTTTCGCCCATTTCACGCCGGGCACGGCGGCAATGCTCCATTGATATTTATTGTCCATCCGATCCCGAAACGGCTTGAAAACTTTGCGCCGCGCCTGCTGTGCGCCAACGTATTTTTTCTGGTCGATGCCGGAAAGACCGTCGGGATCGTCGGATTCGATGTAAATCATCACCGGCAGCGTTTCTTCCTGACGCTTCATCCGCTCCAGTTCCCAATTTTCAACGGCCGAAAGCGATTTCTCGGTTTGATGCCGGGTGTGCAGCTTTTCCAGGGGCAGATGATGCCAGCGCACGTCCACCGTGGACGCCCCCGCTTTATAGCATTCATCCACCAGCATTTCAATGAATTCCGGCTGATCCAATCCGGCAATGATGATCACCGGCTGCCCTTTTTGAATATTTCCGCCCTTCACGGCGATCAGGCGGGCATAGGCACGTAATTTTTTCTTTTGCATCGTAAAAACCTCCGTATTTAATAACTTCATTTTAAACGATTAAAAAATTAATTTCAACAGAATTTTGGCAATTAAAACTTGATTTTCGTGATTTTTCCTGCATTGTCATAAAAATCTTCGGCATATCATATGGTTGATGTTGACATTCTCCCGTTAAAAGTGTTATAATACATCCACATAATGTAGATGACTTTATCAATGCGTTTTTTGCATTTTTATTTTTGAAAGGAATGAAAAATGGAAGATAAAGGAAGAAAAATTGCGCTTTTCAGTATGAAAACGGCGCTGATCGTGATATTGGATCTTTTAATTATTCTGGGATCCTATTTTTTCGCTTTGCTCCTTCGCTTTGATTTCACTTTTTCCGAAATTCCCCGCAATTATATAACAACCTATCTTCATTCGATGGTTTATTGGTGCGTCAGCACGCTGGCAGTTTTCTATGTTTTTCGCCTGTATCATAGTATCTGGAGTTTCGCCGGGCCGGTGGAGATGGAAAATATCTTAAAGGCCTATGCGATCCTTCTGCCGGTCTATTTGATCATTGCGTTTATGATGCAGATGGATATGCCCCGCTCCTATTATGTGATCGGCTATGTGCTCAGCTTCTGCCTCACCACCGGGATGCGCTTTTCCTATCGGTTTCTGCTCTCCTTTTTCAAGAAACCCTCGCATCAGCAAACCGGAAATACTCAGGGTCGCTATATGATCATCGGTGCCGGCTCCGCCGGTCAGATGCTGATCAAGGAGCTGTTGGTTTTTCATCATCTGCAAATGCAGATCTGTTGCGTGATCGATGATAATCCCATTAAAAAGGGTCGTTTTATTCAGGGCATTGAGATCGTGGGCAACCGCTATGATATCGTGAATATGGCAAAAGCCTATGATATCACGAATATCATTTTTGCGATCCCCAGCTGCGATCCGAAGGAACGGGCGGCCATTCTGAATATCTGCAAAGAAACCAATTGCAAATTGCAGACCATCCCCGGGATCTATCAGCTTGTAAATGAAGAAGCGCCCGTTGGGAAGCTGCGGGATATCGAGCTATGCGATCTCCTGGGTCGTGAGCAGGTGCGGGTGAATAATGAAGAAATCTTCAAAAATATCGCCGGTAAGGTGGTATTGGTAACCGGCGGCGGCGGGTCTATCGGCAGCGAGCTTTGCCGCCAGATCGCCCAGGCGACCCCCAAACAATTGATCATCTTCGACGTTTATGAAAATAATGCCTATGCGATCCAGCAGGAGCTGAAAAGAACCTATCCGGATCTGAATTTCGAAACGCTGATCGGCTCTGTGCGGAATACCCGCCGGATCGAAAGCGTTATGAAAAAATATCATCCGAATATCGTCTTCCATGCGGCGGCGCATAAACACGTCCCGCTGATGGAGGATAGCCCCAACGAGGCGATTAAAAATAACGTTCTGGGTACCTTTAAAACGGCTGTTGCCGCCACCCGGAACGGCGTTGAAAAATTCGTTTTGATCTCCACCGATAAGGCAGTCAATCCCACCAACATTATGGGCGCCTCCAAACGAATTTGCGAAATGGTGGTGCAGATGATGGATCGCCAAAGCGAGGGCACCAGCTTTGTGGCAGTTCGTTTCGGCAACGTGCTGGGCAGTAACGGCAGCGTGATCCCTCTGTTTCGTAAGCAGATCGCAGAAGGCGGTCCCGTAACGGTAACGGATAAACGGATCATCCGCTATTTTATGACGATCCCCGAGGCGGTATCTCTGGTGCTCCAGGCATCCTATTATGCCAAGGGCGGCGAGATCTTCGTTTTAGATATGGGCGAGCCCGTGAAGATCGACGATATGGCACGGAACCTGATCCGCCTTTCCGGCTTCACTCCGGACGTGGATATTATGGTGGAATATACCGGTCTGCGCCCCGGCGAAAAGCTCTATGAAGAAATGCTGATGACCGAAGAAGGGCTGCAGGAAACCGAGAATAAACTGATCCATATCGGCAAGCCGATTGAAATGGATGACGATTGGTTTATGGTGAAATTGAAGGAGCTGGATGAAGCCAGCCGCAATGAGAGCGCTCGGATCCGTGAGATCGTTTCCGAAGTGGTTCCCACCTATCAGTATAAAGCAAAAAAGAAAACGGCTTCCGGCGTAAAATAAATTTAAAGAGAGTTGGCTCAAAACGATTCCAACTCTCTTTTTTGCAAACGAGAGGAAAACAATGAAAAAAATCGGTGTTTTAGGTGCCGGCACCTGGGGGATCGCCCTGGCAAGAATGCTGGCGAGATCTGAAAATGAAGTAACCGTCTGGTCCGCTTTAGAAGAGGAAGTGAAGATGCTCTCAGCCGAGCGGGTTCATCCCAATCTACCCGGGGTAGAGATCCCCCCGCAGATCCGGTTCACCCCCAGCCTCAGAGAGGCTTGCCGGGATCAGGATCTGATGCTCTTCGCAGTCCCGTCTCTTTATGTTCGTGAAACAGCCCGAAAGGCCGCCCCGTATATCCCGAACGGAGTGATCCTTGTGGATGTGGCAAAGGGCATTGAGGCGGAAACGTTAATGACGATGAGCGAGGTGATCATCGAAGAACTTCAAAAAAACGGTCGCCACGCCCATACTAAGGTGGTGGCGCTTTCCGGTCCCACCCACGCCGAGGAGGTGGCACGTGATCTGCCGACCACGATCGTTTCCGCCCACGAGGATCCGGCTGTGGCAGAATGGGTGCAGGATATTTTTATGAACACCTGTATGCGTGTTTACGTGAACGACGATATCCGGGGTGTGGAGCTTTGCGGTGCCATGAAAAATATTATGGCTCTGGCATCCGGAATGTCCGCCGGTTTGGGCTACGGCGATAATACCAGAGCCGCATTGATCACCCGGGGGATGGCGGAGATCACCCGTTTGGGATTGGCGATGAGCTGTAAAGCCGAAACCTTCAGCGGGCTGGCGGGGATCGGCGATCTGATCGTAACTGCAACAAGCGTTCATAGCCGGAATAATCGGGCGGGCTTTCTGATCGGGCAGGGGCTCAGCCCCGCCGAAGCCGCCAAAAAGGTCGGAATGGTCGTGGAGGGCATCAATGCTCTGCCGGCGGCGATGCAGCTTGCCGAAAAGTACAAGGTCGAACTGCCGCTGACCTTTGCGGTAAACGCCGTGGTCAATGGCGAGATCACCCCGGCGGAAGCTGTTCGAAAACTGATGGAGCGGGAGAAAAAATCAGAAGCCAACCCCGCCATAAACCAATAAAAAACGCAGAACTGCACCGGGCAGGAGGAGAAGCAATGGCAAATTATTTGTGGATTTTCGTGATTCTGATGCTCTTTTTGTGTATCAGAAAAAAGCAACGAACAGCGGTGGCTGTTTGGCAAATACAAAATCGAAGAAAACAAAATAAGGAGATAGAGGTTATGAAAGAACTTGCAAAGCAATTTATCGGGAAAGAGTGTATCATTTATACGATTACGTCAAACGACGGCAGCGTGCAGGGCGTGATCAAGGAAATTGATGGCGGCGGGATGATCCTCGAGAGAAATTCCGGTGAGCGGGAAATCGTCAATCTCGATTTTGTCACCCGTATCAGGGAATATCCGAGAAAGAAAAACGGTAAGAAAAAAGAAATCGTACTGGATTAAACGGCATAATTGCCTATTGACATTTTGTATTGTTCCGTTTATAATAAATCATATGATTTAAAACATATGATTTAGAAAGGAAGGAACAAGCAATGCCACCCAAAGCAAAATTCACAAGGGAAGAAATCATCGACGCCGCATTCGATCTTGTTAAAGCAGAAGGATTTGAAGCCCTGACTTCCAGAGCCCTGGGAGCCCGACTGGGCAGTTCGGCAAGGCCGATTTTCACGGTATTTCAAAGTATGGATGAGGTTCAGAACGCCGTGATCGAAACGGCAAAAGCGCTCTATAAGGAAT
>CAZIQE010000092.1:0-1826 GCA_964541385.1 uncultured Eubacteriales bacterium
CAGAGCGGAATGGCGGCGGGAAGCCGCCAACTGCTCCGCAGCCTGCAGGGCTTCCATACTTTTCGTTGTAAATTGATTGGCATTCATCGCAAAAAACTCCTTTCCGTTTTATGTTTAAATAACCAGAGGATCGGCGGCATAGCGGCGCATTTCCTCTTCGATCCCGGGCAATGCCCGCCGGGGATATTCGATCTCTTCAAAATAAATCTTCAACGCCCGATCGAAGGTGTTCACATAGCGTCCGATGGCCTCGCCCATCAATCCGCTTTGGCTTTCAAACAACGGATGATACCGCAAATTACGCAAATATCTGCCGTTTTCAATGGAATAGCGGGGTTCATTTAAATATTTTTGCTCCAGAGCCGCCCAAATATGCTCAAACTGCTCCAGATAGAAAATCAATTCCCGGTTCTGCGTGCGCAATTGCACCTGCAGCTGCCCAAACTCCGGCTGTTCCGACCGAAAGAGTTCCACCCGATACCGCACCGAGGGATTATATTTGAAATTTAAAGCACTCCGCACCGTCAGCATCGTTGCGCTGGGCTGAACAAGGGCTTGAAATCCCCCGGCTCCCAATAGCTCCACCAACTGCTCCAATGTGGAACGCATCCGCTTTTCGGGCGTCAGCATCGAGCAATACTCCGCCAGAATCTGATTGATCATATTGGAGCGGTTCGTGTGCATCTCGTAAGCAAGCCGATCCACCTCAGCCACAACGTCGTCCATCAATACCAAAGAGTAAACACTTTTTTTCATCGAATCACCTCTTGATTCTATTATAGACTGTTTCCATAATTTGTCAAGCATTTTATATAAATTTCTTTCCGAGTTTTTCGAAATAAGCGATTTTATTGCATATTTTTTTCGGATCGGCGGCATAATAAAGAAAAAAACAGTGGGTGAAAAATATGGCGAAAAAATTGGGCAAAATTGCCTTCGATTTTGAAAAAAAGATCTATATCAACGGTTGGGGAAACTGCGTGGGAAAGAAGGAGCAGGAAGGACCCTTAGGGGCTCTTTTCGATCAGGTGGAGGAGGATTTTTACTGCGGAAAGGACACCCTTGAAAAAGCAGAGGTACACCTGCAGAAAATGGCTTTGGAGCACGCCTTAAGGCGGGCGGGCTGTTCGATGGAGGAGCTGGAATCGGCGGCGGCGGGCGATCTATTGAATCAATGCATCAGCTCCGCTTATCATTTCCGCAATGCCGGAGTGCCCTATATCGGGCTCTACGGCGCATGCTCCACGATGGCGTTATCCGCCCTGGTGGCGGGAATGAGCATTGAGGCGGGCATCTCAAAGCGATCTGCGGCGGTGACCTCCTCCCATTTCGGCACGGCGGAGCGGCAGTTCCGATTTCCTCTGGAATACGGCGGACAGCGACCGCCGGCGGCGCAGCACACCGTGACCGGCTCCGGGGCGTTGATCCTCTCTTCTGAAAAGGGGCCGATCCGGATGGCAGGCGGTGCCTTCGGAACGATTATTGACCAAAACGTGAGCGATATGAACAATATGGGCGGCGCTATGGCGCCTGCCGCCCTCTGGATGATCACGGAATATCTGAAGGAGAGCGGCACCGCACCTGCCGATTACGACGGCATCTTCACCGGCGATCTCGGGCAGATCGGGCATCAGTCCGTTACCGAATTGGCGGCGCAGCAGGGCGTGGATCTAACAAATGTTTATCAGGATTGCGGGCTTTTGATCTACGATCAGGAAAAGCAGGATATGCACGCCGGTGCAAGCGGATGCGGATGCAGCGCCAGCGTTTTAACCGCCTATATTCTGCCAAAGCTTGAAAAAAAAGAATGGAAGCGGGTTTTATTC
>CAZIQE010000093.1:0-1670 GCA_964541385.1 uncultured Eubacteriales bacterium
GTATGCACGCAGACCCCCAGCCCGAACCCATGGAACATGGGCATCGCCGCCAATATCCGCTTATTTTCCACCGGTCGGGCGGCCATCGCCGCCGTTTGCCGAGCCAATGCATTGAAATTGCCGTTCGAGAGCAAAATTCCCTTGCTGACCCCGGTGGTTCCGCCGGAAAACAGGATCACCGCCCCTTCCTCGGCGGTTGATTTTTCCTTTCGGTAGCCCCGGTCAAGTGCCAGAAAATCCTTCCACAGAAGCACGTTCTCCCCTTGCGGAACCGGCGGTAATTTCGGCTGAACCGCCAGCCGATACCCCCATTTTTTCCAGCCGGAAAGGGCGTCGTCCACATCGGTGATAATGAGCTTTTCCAAGGGGTATTCCTTTTGCACCTGCTCCAATTTAGACCCAAACTGGCGCAGAGTGACGACCCGCCGGCTATCCACCTCCCTGAGGCAATGGATCAATTCCTTTTCCGCCGACAGGGGATGCACAATGCTGACGATCGCCCCCAGCTCATTCAAGCCGTAAAGACACGCCACCGTTTGGGGCAGATTGGGCATACAGAGCGTGATACGCTCCCCTTTTCGAACCCCCAAGCCGGCAAACGCTCCGGCGACCGTTCGGATCATCTGCCAAAGCTCCCGATAGGAGATCCTGCGCCCCATAAACGCCAAAGCATCCGATTCCGGCCTTCGTGCCGCCCATCCCGCCACCTCGTCGCTCATAGAGCCTTTGGGGTATTCCAGATGATGCGGCACCGTTCCGTAAAAATTCAACCAAGGTCTTTCCATCAACGTTTTCCTTCCTCCGGCACCGGCAGACCCGGTGCCACCGTTACCGAATAATAGCCATCATAAACCACCATCCCCGGCCGTGCGCCGTTCGGCTTCTTCACGTGGGAAACGGGGCAGTAATCCACTTCCACCTTGGGGGCATTTTTCCCCTTACTGTAGTAGGCGCAAATGGCGGCGGCTTCCAGAATGGTCTGATCATCGATCTCCCTGCCGCCGCTGACGATCAGCACATGGGCACTATGGATATTTTTCGTATGGAGCCAAAGATCATCCTTCCGGGAAAGCTTCACCGTTAATAAATCGTTTTGCACATTATTCCGCCCCACCAAAATCGAAAATCCGCCGGAGGAGATAAACCGCCGGGGCTTGGAGCTTCCTGCCGGTTTGGGGCTGTTTTTTTTGCGGCTGCGGCTGAACCCGCTCTTCACTAATTCCTCCCGGATCTGATCCACATCGGCGGCGGTCTCGCAATCGCAAAGAGCCATAAAAACGCTGTCCAGATAGGAAAGATCCTCTTGATCCTTTCGGATCAGATCAGCCACCACTCTGGCAGAGGTTTTGGCTTTATTATACTTCTTGAAATAAAGCTGGACATTCTGCCGGGGCGAGCGATCCGCCCGCAGGGGGATCGTGAAGGGTGCGCAGTTATCGTAATAGTTTTCCACCGTTACTTCCCGCATCCCCGTTTGTGCCCGATGCAGATTGGCTTGCAAAAGTTCCCCGCAGATGCGGTAATGATCCGCTTTTTTCCCCTCTTCCAGTTCCTTTTGACGCACCCGCATCGTGCGTTCGATCCGGGCGGAGGTGCGGGTGATCAATTGCTCCACATCCCGGCTTTTTTGCTTCAGGCGTTGGCTTTCTGCGCTTTTCTGATAGTATTCT
>CAZIQE010000094.1:0-4727 GCA_964541385.1 uncultured Eubacteriales bacterium
CTTTTTTATTGTTCTTTTTAAAGGAAGAAACTCGGCATTAGCCGAGTTTCGAATGAAATTTTCTGCTATCCGCCAAAACGCTCTCTACCGTACCTTTGTACGCCGACGAGAACGTTTTGACGAATTCGGCACTCTTTTTTGAAAGCCTCCCAGCGTGTCAAAAATTATCTTTTATAAAAATAATGATTGCTTTCCAATAGCTTTGTATTAGGCCCGATCCACGGACAGCCGATAACAAAACGGTTTGTTTGGAATTTATAGGTGTTTTGGCTCGTTTTAATTGTAATTTTGCCGATAATGGCAATATGGCTGACTTTAAAATCTACCACCTCACTCCACGGAATGAATGCCGTGCTCTCGGCATCGATCGTATAGAGGGTAAAGCCCTTCTCGTCAAAATAGAAAAAATAACGCTCGGTTCTATCGAAACGTATGTACGTCTTCCAGGGCGTCGGAATGATTGCATTCGGCATAGGAATGTTCGTTCCGTAGATGATTTGGTCAGGCTTTTCAATATGGTACTTTTCAATGACCCTATTCATTTGCTCCGTGATATTCATATAAACCTCCGAAAAAATTTAATGATATAAGGAAGTATATCATGTTTCCCTCCATTGTCAAGCCTTTTAGGACTGCTTCTCAATCTTTCTTGTAAATCCTACATTTGTCTATTTGGTGAATTACGCTTTGACCGAAAATAAAGTAAAAGCACCGAAGAAACGGTGCTTTAAAACTTGCAACAATTTAACGTGACAGCAAAAACTTTATAGTAACTTTACAGTAACTTTATAGTAGTACTATAGCCAAACTCTATATATAGTAGCCAAGTAAAATGACCTGCACGAATAAATACAATAGGTTGATTTATAGCAACTTTATAGTTGCTTTACAGTAGCAATCAACCTAATGTGTAATATTTTTTCGGATCATTTTTTGATGTACTGTGTTCTACCAAAATACCTTTTTCTATCAGGCTCTTAATTCTTTTAACAACAGCAGGTCTTGATTTTTCCGTGAAACAAATAAGGCTGTTTGTGTTACATTTATTCTTATTTGCAACAAACAAAACAATCTTTTTGTCGAGTGAATCCAATTCTTTCCAGAACGGCTTTAGTCGTTCTCGGTGTGCTTCAACCATCTTTGCAGACCGAATTGCGAAGTTATTGTACAAAGTTAAGAGAACGGTATTACCATTAGGTTCCGAGAAAACAGGCGGATCCAAGAAATAAGATGCCATATCAGAATAAATTCTCTTTACGCCTTCGTTTAATTCTCTAACCCACCCAAAGTCACTTAAAACACGTGCGATCATTGGATTTCTCGAGAAACGAGTTGTTTGAATATTTTGAATTGTCACAATACTTGGAAGTTTCCCGGGGCTGGAAAATTCGATTCTATCGTCAAACATTGTTACCCTGATATAATCACCTTGCAAGGAATAATCTCTGTGGGCAACGGCGTTTACGATCCCTTCTAACCACGCAAATGCGGGATATTCAGGTATTTTTGAGAAAACGCCATCATTACCCAACTGTTGGAATTCTCTCATTTGAGATTGTAGAAGGTCTCGCGTTTTTGTAAGGAGTCGCGGTAGCGGCTCTTCTAAAGTGACATCTTTAACAATGTTGAATTCCGTTCCTACTTTTGCTGTAGTTCCGTCATAACGCAAAAAACGAACACGAGCCCCCGGCAGAAATTGAGTTGGCTGTTTCCCAAACAACAGTATAGCGGCAACTGTAATAACTGTTTTCCCGTTGTTGTTTTTAATCAAACCCCTTCCTTTTAAAACATCAAGAGGAGAACTGACAGTAGATCCTAATTTTTGAATGTACTCATCAATCAAATTAAAGTCCAGGTCTTCTATTGCCGCATCTTCTATAATTCTGGATTCAAAACTCTTGATCCCTTTGGAGTATTCCAAAGCAGACAGCATATCTAAATTAAGTTTTTGAGAGGAGTCCCCGCTGCGAAGATAAACATCTCCGTTTTTTAATTTAATAATTTCATTTGCACTGGAATTAATATGAAAAAGCATAATATTTCCGGTTTCCCCCGACGAAAGAGAACATGGAAGCATTTCTATTTGATAGGATGGAGGAAATTGCAAGTGTTCGAAAGCCGATCTCCTAAATGCGTTTTCTTTTTCAGGGCTTACTCCTGTAATTACTCCGTTATTTTCAATTCCCAAAGCAATAATGCCTCCGGATGCATTGGCAAAAGCAGATAGATGATGTGCTAAATCCACAGAGGATAGTCGCCCGCTTTTTCGCTCAAAAAAATGATTTTCTGATTCAGAAGTGATTCGTTTCAGGGTTAAAGTAGGATCAATTTTTGATATAATCATATAAACCTCATTTAAAATGATTTGAAAAAATAATGCTAAGATATATTTTAATTATACCGTAATTTTTTTAAAAAAACAAGAAAAACGGGGATGATTTTGTCAAATACCAAAAAGCTCTGAAAAATTCGGCGGTTGTATGGCCTTTGGGCGGCCGCCTCCCTTTCAAGGGAGGCTTTAACCAGCACCGGAGAGCATATTTTCAATAAAAATACCGTAGCCTTTTGCCGGATCGGAGATCAAAACGTGGGTGACGGCACCGATGATCTTGCCGTTTTGCGAGATCGGACTGCCGCTCACGGGTGTCAATATAGGAGCAACCACTATAGTTTATTGCGTTTTTTCGAAAAAGCATACCGAACCGAGGAAATCCTAAACATCACTATCGCCCATTCCCATTATAAACCAATCAAAGAATCCGTCCACTTTTTTTAGCATATTATATTTACAATTTCACTTCTTTTTGTTATCCTTAAGGCGGAGGTGATCATTTATGATTTACAGAGCTGAGCATCCAAAGCCGCAGTTTGAGCGTGAAAGTTGGCTGAATTTAAACGGAGAATGGCAGTTTGAAATCGATAACGGCAATAGCGGAGCCGCCAGAAGGCTTTTTGATCCGGATCAGGAATTTTCTTTAAAAATCAACGTGCCTTTTTGCCCGGAAAGCAAGCTTTCCGGCATAGAAAACGTTGATTTTATGAATTCCGTTTGGTATAAAAGGGATTTTGAAATCACCGAAAAGCAAATGGACGGTTTCATCTTTCTCCACTTCGGTGCTGTGGACTACGAAGCGACTATTCACGTGAACGGGCAAAAATGCTGCACGCATAAAGGCGGCTACGTTTCATTCCGTGCGGATATCACCGATTTTGTTCGGGTCGGCACCAACGTTTTGACCGTAAACGCCATAGATGATACCCGGAATCGCCTGATCCCCTCGGGCAAGCAATGCTGCAAATACGCTTCATACGGATGCCATTACACCCGCACGACGGGGATTTGGCAAACCGTGTGGCTTGAGTTCGTTCCGAAAACGCATATCGAAAGCGTTAAATACGTAACTACTCCGAGCGATGCAACCCTCCACATTTCCGCAGAGCTTTGCGGGAGCGGAACCTTCTCTGCCGAAGCCTTTTATAACGGCAGACCGGTTGGAAAAAACAGCGTTACCTCAAGCGGCGGCGTTACAAATTTAACCGTCACCCTTTCGGAAAAGCATCTATGGGAGGTTGGCAACGGTAGGCTTTATGATTTGGTTTTGACCTACGGCGACGACAAGGTAAAGAGTTATTTCGGTCTTCGCTCCCTGCAGCTTGACGGACACAAATTTTTGATCAACGGGAAATCCGTCTTCCAACGCTTGATTTTAGATCAGGGCTTTTATCCCGACGGGATTTATACCGCACCCTCGGACGATGCGCTCATTGCCGACATCGAACGCTCGCTGGCGATGGGATTTAACGGCGCAAGACTGCACGAAAAGGTATTTGAGGAGCGTTTTCTCTACCATTGCGACCGCCTGGGCTATATTGTTTGGGGCGAATATCCGAACTGGGGGCTTGATCATTCCTACGCCGACAGCATCTATGCGATCCTGCCCGAATGGTTAGAGGAGATCGATAGAGATTTCAATCATCCGGCTATTGTCGGCTGGTGCCCCTTCAATGAAACGTGGGATCAAAACGGCCGCAAACAGTTTGACGATCTGCTCGCCCTGGTTTATAAAAGCACAAAAGCCGCCGATCCCACACGGCCTTGTATCGATACCAGCGGTAATTATCACGTTATGACCGACGTCTATGATCTGCACGATTACGAACAGGATCCCAAAGCCTTTGCGGAGCACTATGAGCCGCTCGGAAAAGGTAATCGGTTCGCATTTCGCAGCGCCTTTGAGGATCGCCAGCATTATGACGGGGGAAAACCGTTTTTTGTTAGTGAATACGGCGGAATCGGCTGGACGGCTGATCATCACGGCTGGGGCTACGGAAATGATCCCAAAACACCGGAGGAATTCATTGCACGTTTAAAAGCACTAACCGATGTTCTGCTTGATCATCCCTATATGTTCGGCTTCTGTTACACGCAGCTTACCGACGTGGAGCAGGAACAAAACGGCTTATACACCTATGAAAGAGAAGCGAAATTCGAGGCAAAGACCATTCGGGAAATCATATCCCGCAAAGCGGCTATAGAGGATTAATATAAAACCCACTATGACACCTTTGTCATAGTGGGTTTAAAGAGACTGTCAAAAAAGGCACCGACCGCACGTCAAAAGAAAGAAAATCCGCTCCTTTTGCTTAACGCAAAATCCGCTCCATTCTTTCTTTTTCCTTCTTACCCCAACAAAACGTCGTTTTGCCGGGGACCCCAATCGTGACTA
>CAZIQE010000095.1:0-17132 GCA_964541385.1 uncultured Eubacteriales bacterium
ACGGCTTTGCCTAAGATCCGGATATGGGCTAATTCTTCTCCCACGTAGATCAGGGGGGCATAGCGGGGATTTTCGGCATTCAATGAAAGCTTGCTTTCCTCCGGGTAATAGTAGACCCGTTTCAGGGTGGCACTATCCTCGATGATCACCGCAGCGATCTCGCCGTTTTCAACGGTCGATTGCGCCCGGATAAACACCAGATCCCCATCCATAATCCGTGCGCCGATCATACTGTCGCCCTTTGCCCGCAGGCAAAAATCCGCCTTCAGATCTCCGCCGGAAATACAAAAGCAATTTCGTTCCTCCTCAGCAAAGATCGGCTCTCCGCAGGCGATTTCGCCCAGGAGCGGCAGGGCACGCCCTGCGATCGGCAGAGCCTCCTCGGGGAGCCGGAGCGGAGCCTCCCCTTGCACATCCTGCAGCCATTCCGCCTTACTGCGATAAGGGGAATTACCCAGAAGATAATCGGTATCCACCTTAAAATGGGCGGCGAGATGCGCAACGGTCTGCAAGCCCGGCTCCCGCTCGCCCCGCTCATACATATTCACGCTGCTTTTGGTGAGCCCGGTGGCATCGGCAAGCTTTTGCTGAGAAAGACCCGATTCCCGGCGCAGCTCTTTGAAGCGTTCCGCAAAGCTTTTCATACCGTTTCCACCAGATCCCGGATCCGCCTTGCGGCAGCCGCCGCCCGTTGATAATATTCCTCGGAGCTCATCCCTTCATAGCCCTTATAGGCGGTTTCGCTTTCCGGACGGCGGAAAATTTCCAGCATAATGGGACCCCGGTAGGGGGAATTCTTGATATAGCGGGCGGCTTTTTCAAAGTCTACCTTGCCATCGAAGGGGATCAGATGCTGATCGCCGTTATAAACGGCGTGGTTATCCTGCAAATGCACGCAGATCAGCCGGTTCCCGAAGAGGGGCATAAATTCCAAGCCGGAGGTGAAGCAGTATTCATGCCCCGTATCCCAGCAAAAGCCCACCTGCGGCACGTCCTTATAAAGCTCCATCACAAAAGCCAGATTGGCAAGCTTGCGCTGATTTTCAAAGGCGATCTGCACGTTTAATTTCACCGCCTGATCCACCAGCCGATCGAAGCGGGCGTGACCCAGATCGTTGATACAGGGCGCATTTTCCTTCGAGGAAAGATGCACCACCGCCTTGGGAACGCCGTATTCTTTGCAGCATTTCAGGCAGTCGATCAGCCGATTCAGCATGGTTTCTCCTGCCTCGCCCTCCAGCCAGATATCGTTGATATGATCAAAGGGGGCGTGGAGATTATCCAGCTCAAATCCGCCGTTTAACACGTACCGACACATATCCCGGGTTTCCTGGGGCTTATTATAGCTTATAAAAACCGCCTCGAAGCCCGCATTCCGAATGAGGGAGGAATAGTTTTCCACACTTTCCCCTTGGGCGGGGATAAAACTAATGCCGATCTTTCTCATTATAAACATCTCCTTTTTACTTAGATTATACACGATAAGTGTTCAATTTGTCAATAGTTGGAAAAAATATCTTGACAAATGTCGAAGCATTCGATATAATGAGCACAAAAGGTGTTCAAATATGGGCAAAAATTCCGGCGGCGTTCCACCCCGCCGAAAAAAGGCTCTTTTTTCCGTTTCAAAGCCCCTCCTCCACGCAGCGAACCGGTCACCGGCCGCTTTACCCCGGTTTCCCGGCAACTGCTGCCTTTGAAAAAAGGAAAAAAGAGTTTCCGAAATTTTTTGCAAAACCGTCGTTCTGCCGACAACCTTCGACAACATCTTTTGAAATAATTTGGTATCATTTGAGCGAACAGGGCGAAATGAGCCCTAATTGAGGAGGAATTTTGAAATGAGCAACGAAATCAGAGAGAAATTGAGCTTGGTTCTATTGCAGGCCGATGAAGAAGAGGCGGAATTTAACCGGGCTCATTTTGCAGAGGCGGGAATGACCGTTTTGGGGATCTGCCGGGAGGGCACCGCCGCCGTTAACTTTATTGCGGAGCATCAGCCGGACGTTGTGCTGATGGACGGGTTTCTGCCCGGCCGCAGCAGCGATGAGATCCTGGAAGGGCTGAAGGCGGCAGGATACCGCCGGAATACCGTTTTTGCGGTTTTATCCCAGGTGCCCAACGACCGGCTGGCACGCAACGTGATGAATGCGGGCGCAGATCTTTTCCTGCTGCCGCCGTTGGATTATCGGTTTGTGCGGGATCGGTTCATTGCGATGAAGGATCGCAAACGGGAAGAGATCCGTGCCGAGGAAAAGGATTATGAATTGGAACGGTATGTGGCGAATCTGATGCACGACGTGGGCGTACCGGCGCATATCCGGGGCTATGATTATATTCGGGATTCGATTATGCTGGCATTGGGCGACCGCCACCTTTTGAAGGCGATCACCAAGGAGCTTTACCCTACCATTGCAAAAAATAACGGCACCACTTCTTCCAGGGTGGAGAGGGCCATCCGTCACGCCATTGAGGTGGCGTGGGGTCGTGGTGATATCGATACCCTCAACGGCATCTTCGGGTTTACGGTGAAGAGCAGTAAAGGAAAACCCACCAACGGCGAATTTATCTCGATGCTCACCGAGCGGATCCGCTTGGATCTGAAAATTGCATAGATTTCGACAAAATATGATCCCGGTAGGATAAAATCCTACCGGGATCGCATTTTTCAGTGATGAATATGCTCTTCTTTTTCTTCTTCGATCTGGGCGGTATAGAGGGCGTAGTAGCGACCCTTCATTGCCAGAAGCTCTTCGTGGGTGCCCTGCTCGGCGATGCCCTTATCGGCAATATAGATGATCTTATCGCAGTTGGCGATGGTGGAGAGCCGATGGGCGATGATGAAGGAGGTGCGACCCTTCAGGAGGTTGGTGATGCCCTGCTGCACCAGCTTTTCCGTTTCGGTATCAATGGAGGAGGTCGCCTCATCCAAAATCAGGATCGCCGGATCGGAAAGCACGGTTCTGGCAAAGCAGATCAATTGCCGCTGTCCGCTGGAAAGGTTGGAGCCCTTTTCGTTCACCAAAGTATCATAGCCGTTTTCCGTGTTCATAATAAAATCGTGGGCGCAAACGGTTTTGGCGGCCTCCTCGATCTCCTCGTCGGTGGCGTCCAGCTTGCCGTAGCGAATATTATCCCGGATGGTGCCGGTGAAGATGAAGCTGTCCTGAAGCATAATGCCCATCTGGCTTCTTAGAGAATGGAGCGTTGCGTGGCGGATATCGTGACCGTCCAAGAGGATCCTGCCGCCCTGGATATCATAGAACCGGCAAAGGATATTCACAACGGTGCTCTTGCCGGCACCGGTGGGACCCACCAGAGCAAAGCTCTGACCCGGCTCCACGTGGAAGGACATATTTTCCAGAACGTTATGCCCTTCCTCATAAGCGAAGGTCACGTTTTCATAATCGACCCGACCGGTGATGGGGGGCAGGGGCCTGGCGTCCGGTTCGTCCTGAATATCCACCTTTTCGTCCATCGTATCGAAGATCCGCTCCAGATAGGAGCCGGTATTCACCAGACTGTTATAAATATTGGCGATGGACTGGATGGGTCCCCAGAACCGCCCCGCATAGGAAACCATGGCGATCACCACGCCGGCGCTGTATTGCTCCCTGGTGAAAAAGAGAATCGCCATCAGATAAAGGAAGCAGGTGACGAACCGGGTGATGTTTTCAATAATGACCGGCATCAGCGTATCGTAGCGGGCGGCTTTCAGATACGCCTTCTTCAACTGATCCAAAAGCCCCTGATAGACGTTTTTGTTCACCTCTTCCCGGTTAAACGCCTGGGTGATCTGCATCCCGTTGATGGATTCGCTGACGTAGGCGGTGCAGTTGGAGTTTTTGGCGCTCCAGCTCGTCCATGCCTTCCGCTGCCGGGTTTTCACCAGCGCCAGATAAAGAATCACAAAGGGCAGACCGGAGAGCACGCACAGGGTCAGCTTCACGTCCAGCGAAAGCATAAAAAACAGAATAAATACAATGGAGAGACCCTGCACCACGATATTGATCAGACCGTTGGAGAGAAAATCCGATACGTGGTTCACGTAGTGTACCACCCGGATCAGGATCTTGCCCCGGGGGCGGCTATCGAAATAGTTGAAGGAGAGCTTTTGAATATGCCCGAAGATATCGCATCGGATCTCATGGATGATCTGATGCCCCGCCCGGGCGGTGACCAGCGATTGGAGGAAGGTGCATAATTCCGCCAGGCAGGAGGTTAAAAAGTAAATCAAGGCAACGATAATAACGCCCCGGATATTGCCGGCGGGGATCATATCGTCAATGATGGTTTGGGTGTAGATCGGTCCGAACAGCCCGAAGATCGTTGCGGCAATGCTCATAATCAACCCCAAAATCAGCCATTTGAGATTATGCAGAATATAGGGCTTGCAGCGCAATAGATTTTTCACGTTGAAGGGCGTTTCAAGGGCTTCGTCCTGCGCAAAGGTATTCCGCTTAGCCATGGAGCTCCACCTCCTCGTTTTGGCTGATGCGGTAGATTTCCGCATAATAGCCGTTCTTTTCGATCAATTGAGCGTGGGTTCCCCGTTCGGTGATAACGCCATGCTGGAGGATCACGATCTCATCGGCGTCCATAGCGGAGGTGATCCGCTGCGCAACGATGATCTTGGTCTTATTGGTGATCTTCCGCAGCTCATGGAGGATATTGGCCTCGGTTTCCATATCCACAGCCGAGGTGGTATCGTCCAGAATGATCACCGAGGAATCCTTCGCCACAGCCCGGGCGAGGGCGATCCGCTGGCGTTGACCGCCGGAAAGCCCGATGCCCCGTTCGCCGATCACGGTATTATAGCCGTCGGTGAGCTTTTCAATAAAGGATGCCGCCTGCGCCGTTTCCGCCGTTTCCTTCACCGTTTCAAAGGGCATATCGGGATTGGAATAGGCAATGTTACTATCGATGGTATCCGAGAAGAGGAAGACGTCCTGCGTGGCAATGGCGATCTCCTTCCGGAGCTTTTCCAGCTCAATATCCCGGATATCGATCCCGTTGACGTAAATATAGCCGTCGGTGGGGTCGTAGAGCCGGATCAGAAGCGAGATCAGAATGGTTTTCCCGGCGCCGGTGGGACCCATAATGGCTAAGGTCTTGCCGGAGGTGACCTTCAAATTGATATGATCCAGAATCTTCTGACCGCCCAGCTCCAGAGAAACGTCCCGAAATTCGATGGATCGTATGCGGCCTCGTTTGCTCCGAAGGTGGTTGCTGTTTTCCACCTCGGGGGCGGTTTCATAAAGCTCATAGATCTTATTGGCGGAAACCATCACCTGCTGGGAGGAGCTGATCAGCGTAGTCAAGGTGCGGATGGGATCCTGAAGGTTAAATACAAACGTATTGAACACCGTCAGCGCACCCACGCTCATATCGCCCCGGATCACGAAGACCGCCGCCAGGCAAAGCCCCACGATGGACATTAACCGCCCCACCAGATGCAGAGGCGTGGAAACCTTCAGCCGCTGCTTGGTGTTATCAACGGCGGTATTGCGGTAATCCTCGCTGATGGCGTGGAGCCGATGGTTTTCGTAATCCTCCCGGGCAAACGCCTTCACCACCCGATAGGCACCCAGATTTTCGTTGACATAGGTATTCATATCGCTGAATTTATCCCGCAGACGGCGGTGTAAAAAGCGGGTGGTGCGAAAAACCATCACGCTTAAAAGCGCAAACACCGGCAGGAAGATCAGCAAAATCAGCGTAAGCGTCATATTGTAATAAAAAAGCATCAGGAGGGTAAAGATAAACAAAGAGGTGCTTCTAAACCAGTTATAGGCGTGATCCCTCAGAAAAGCGCCGATCAGCTGAACGTCGGAGGTCAGGTTGGCGATCAGCTCGCCGCTGGGCGTGCCGGCATAAAAACCGGCACTTAAGGTCTGCAGCTTCTCGTAGAGGGAAATGCGGATCGCATTCGCCGTCCTCATACTGATTTTCTGCATGGAACGGTGAACAATATAACGAAGACCGGTAGAAAAAAGCGAAATGCAAACAACCGCTAATACATAGCGGATCAGCATATCGGTTCTACCGGTCGTTGACGTGATATGAAGGATACGCTCCACCCAGGTGGCGGAAAATTGATCGTCATAGAGCAAGGCGTTATCCACAAGGCTTCCGATGATAACAGAGGGAAACAGCACGATCCCGCTAATCAGAATCGCCATCAGTAAGCAGGTGAAATATCGGATTTTCTGACCTTTCATATGGTCAAAAATGAATTTCAGCGTTTTCATCGTTTAAAAGAATCAAGGGGGCGCACGGCAGAGCCCTTGCTAAAGGTCTGCAGCTCATTCACCGATGGCGGATGGCGCCCGTTGACGGCCATCGGGAAACCCTTTTGCCGAATTTCCAAGAAATTACACCTTGCGAATCCCTCCCCAAAAGGCAGGCATCTGCCCAATCTCTCTTTTCACCCCACATTATAAACGATCCAATGAATTTTTCAAGGCTTTTGGGGAACTTTTTTTATTTTATTTTTTTTAATCTTTCAGCACTTTACAAATTCATTTTCGTATTATATAATGATAAAATGTGGAAATGAAATAAGTTTCATTTCCGGGGGAGGATGATGAAAAATGATCGATGCAACTGAATATTTTGCCGGCCTTTTTGCAGATGGATTTCAGCCGATTCTGGTTTATTCCCGGGAGAAAGATCTTTGCTATCGAAATCCCCCGGCAGACAGTATTATGGCTTTATGGGGCATAGAGGATCCGTCCGCCTTTTTAACGCCCGCCGTTTCGCGGGAGGCGGAGTTTTGTATGAACGAAAACCGGGGCAGCGCCCTTTCCGAAAAAATCTGCGATCGGGTTGTGCCCTTGCAGCTATTGCCCCAGCAATTGGAGAATGATCGGTATCTGGTGGTTCAGGTCTGCTTTCAGCCTGCTTCGCCGCAGGAGGAGCAGCTGAGGCACGTGCTTCGGAATGCCCACGCCAAATTGGCTTCTTATATGAATCAGGTTTACGGAGTGGCGCAGGAATTAGGCATTGATTCGCCCGTTGGCGGCGATATTGCCCGGAACGTGCGGCGGGTTCTGCGGATGACAGGGCATCTCTATCTCTGGATGGATCGCTCGGGGCGCTATCAATACCGGGTGCCCGTGAACGTGGGGGACTATCTGACCCAATTTGTGCGGATCGTGAACGAATGCTATCCGGAAATGAGGCTTGCGGCGGCTCCTTTCTTATCCGATCTCTTTGCCCGGGTGATGCCGGAGGATCTGGAATTGGTGCTGGGCACCCTGGTGAGCAATGCCCAGCGTTTCGGCAACGGCGTAACCCGGATCATGGCGTATAAGCAGGAGGATCGGGTGCTGATCGAATGCTGGGATAACGGCCCGGGCGTGAAAGAGCCGGATCGGCTTTTTGAGGTCGGCTATCGCACCCCCGATCGAAAGGGGTCGATGGGCTTGGGCTTCAGCCTGAATATTGCCAAGGAATTGCTGGCGCTGCAGGGTGCAACTCTGGAGTATGAACGCAAAGACAATCAAACCTGCTTCCGGATCTCTCTGATGAGAGAAACGATGAAGGAGGGTATGCTTGCCGAATGGGATTTCGAAAGAGGAAACAGTCTTTCTCAATTACGGCTTGAATTAAGCGACATTTAATGCATTTGAAAACGGAGGAGAAAAAATGAAAGTATTGGTGACCGGCGGAGCCGGATATATCGGCTCCCATACCTGTTTGGAGCTTTTGAACAGCGGCTATGAAGTGGTTGTGGTGGATAATTTATGCAACTCCAGCCCGAAGAGTCTGGATCGGGTGCGGGAGCTGACCGGCAAGGAGCTGGATTTCTATGAAGGCGATGTGCGGGATGAAGCGTTACTGCGTAAAATTTTTAAAGCCCACAAGATCGATTGCGTGATCCATTTCGCCGGTCTGAAGGCGGTTGGCGAATCGGTTTCCATCCCCTGGAAATATTATGATAATAACCTGAATTCCACGCTGATTTTAACGAAGGTGATGGAGGAGATCGGAATGAAGAAGATCATCTTCTCCTCCTCCGCAACGGTCTATACGGCGGATAATGAAATGCCCCTGAAGGAAACCAGCCGCACCGGTCATTGCACCAATCCCTATGGCTGGACGAAATATATGACAGAGCAGATCCTTTCCGGTATGGCGCACGCCGATCCGGAATGGGGCATTGTTTTGCTTCGGTATTTTAATCCCATCGGCGCCCACGAAAGCGGGATGATCGGCGAAGACCCCCGGGGCATTCCCAATAACCTGATGCCTTATATCACGCAGGTGGCGATCGGCAGGCGGGAGGAGCTGAGCGTTTTCGGCAATGACTACGATACCAAGGACGGCACCGGCGTGCGGGATTATATCCACGTGGTGGATCTTGCCAAGGGGCACGTGGCGGCGGTGAAATACATACTGAAGCACGATGGATGCGAGGTATTCAATCTGGGCACCGGCTCCGGCTACAGCGTTTTGGAAATGGTGCATACCTTTATGGAAACCAACGGTGTGAAGGTTCCCTATAAGATCGTGGATCGGCGACCCGGCGATATCGCCACTTGCTATGCGGATCCCGCCAAGAGCCGGGAGATTCTGGGCTGGACGGCGGAGAAAACGCTGAAGGATATGTGCCGGGATTCATGGAACTGGCAATCGAAAAATCCCAACGGCTTCGGCAACTAATATTTTGACCCTGCGGGAATTTTTCCCGCAGGGTCTGTTTGATTTTAAGATTCATCAGAGTCCCAGGTAATTCAAGATCCCATCGTAGATGGCACGGGCGAAGCCTTCCGGATCGTTTGCCATTTTTTCGGCGTCTGCGGCGTTGGTGATAAAGCCCAGCTCCACTAAAACGGCGGGCATTCGGGTGCGGCGTAAAACGTAGAGAGAAGGGTTGGTTTTAACCCCCAGATTCTTCATATCCATTTCGTTTACGATGGAAGTCTGGATTGCCTCTGCCAGATTATGGGCGGCGCCGGTATCTGCGAAGGTGTAAACCTCGGTGCCGTTGGCATCCGGATTGGTGGCGGCATTGGCGTGGATGCTGATAAAGTAATCGGCAGGCCAACTGTTTGCCAGATCCACCCGGGTGCGCAGGCTGGTGGCGTTGGAGGTGCCCAGCACCTCGGTGGGGGTGTTGCGGGTGAGCCGCACCTCAAAATTCCCGTTGGCACGCAGGAGAGAGGCTAATTCCTGCGCAACCGCATAAACAAGATCCTGCTCCCGATAGCCGTTGCCCTCCGCCCCGGCGTTGACTCCCTGGGGATTATGGCCGGGATCAATCATAATTTTAACCATAGCGTAACACGCTCCTTTCTTGATACTATATGAAAGAGAATGAGGGAAAATTTACAATTTGTTCAACACAAAGCGGTTTTTGAAGAGTAGAATATAGATATAGATTGACCAAAGGAGGAATCGGGCAGGTGTTTGGATATGTGATCGCAAACCCCGGGCAGCTGAATGCGGAGCAGAATAGCCTTTACCGCAGTTATTATTGCGGGATTTGCCGCAGTTTAAAACGGCAGTTCGGGCAAGCAAGCCGGCTGACGTTGAACTACGATATGACCTTTATGGTGCTATTGCTGGCGGATCTTCTGGATCCCGAAACCAAAACCTATCGCAAACGCTGCATCGTGCATCCCGTGAAACGAAAAATGATCTCCGAAAATGAGATCATCGATTACGGTGCGGCGATGAATATCCTCTTGGTTTATTATAACCTGTTAGACGATTGGGAGGACGATCGCAACGTTTCTTCCCGTGCGGCGGCGGCTGTTTTGAAAAAGCATATCCCCGGCATCCGGAAGCGGTATCCCCGCCAGGCAAAAGCCGTGGAGGAGGGGATGCGGGCGTTGAAAAAAGAGGAAGCCATCGGCCCTCGGGATCTGGATACCGCCGCCAATCTTTTCGGAGAGATACTCGGGGAGCTGTTTGTTTACCGCAAGGATCATTGGGCGGAGGATTGCCGCCGGTTCGGCAGGGCTCTGGGACATTTCGTTTATTGGATCGATGCCTATACCGATCTGAAGGCGGATCAGAAGAAAAATCGCTATAACCCGCTCTCGCTCATAGCCGAGCAGGAGGATTTTGAAAGCCGGGTGCGGGAAATGCTGGAAAGTGCTTTGGGGGATTGCGCATTGATTTTGGAGCGGCTCCCTCTGGTGGAGCATCTGGAAATTTTGAGGAACGTGCTTTATTCCGGAGTTTGGACACGATATAAAGGAGAGCAAAAATGAGTATGGATCCGTATTCCGTTTTGGGGATCCCCGCTTCGGCGACCGACGACGAGGTGAAAAAAGCCTATCGGCGTTTGGCGAAGCAATACCATCCGGATATTCATCCGGATCGCGCCTATGCCGAAAAAAAGATGGCGGAGATCAACGCCGCCTACGATCAGATTCAAAATCAGCGCCAGGGGAAGACCGCCGGCGGCGCCTATGGCGGCTATGACTACGCCGAGCCGGGCAACGGCTCCACCCCGGAGATGACGGCGGTGCGCCATTATCTCCATTTCCGCCGGTATCGGGAGGCGTTTAACGTTTTGAATCGGATCACCGACCGAACCGCAGAATGGTATTTTCTGGCGGCGTATGCCCACGCCGGCGTGGGCAACCGCACGCAGGCTCTGGAATTTGCCCGCAAGGCGGTGGAGATGGAGCCCGGAAACGGCGAATATCAAAGCCTTTTGAATCAACTGCAGTTGAGCGGAACGGCTTATCAAACCTACGGGCAGGGCTTTGAAACGCCCCGGATGAGCGGGCTCAGCAAGCTATGCTGCGCCTTTTGGCTGTTCCGGTGCTTCTGCCCTTATTGTTAGGAGAATCAGTAATGAAGTTAAGAGAACGGTTTGCCCGGTTTATGATGGGTCGCAATGGGGCGGATGATTTGGGAAAGGCATTGTTCGCCGTATATTTCGTTTTGCTGTTGGCGGGGCTATCCTTTAGACCGTTGGTTTGGGTGGCTTATGCATTGCTGATTTGGATCCTTTTCCGGCTTTTTTCCAAAAACATTTATAAACGCCGTCAGGAAAATCTGAAGTATCTGAAAATCAAAGGTCGGATCGCCGGCTTCGGGAGCCTGCAAAGGCGGAAATGGCGGGAGCGCAAAACCCACCGTTACCGGAAATGCCCCCATTGCAAAGCGATCGTTCGACTGCCTTTTAAAAAGGGCAAGCATACAGTCTGTTGCCCCAAATGCCGGCAGGATTTTGAAGTAAATATTTAATCAAAAAATACCCCGTAGAAAATTTCTACGGGGTCAGCGTGTCAAAAAACTTTATTTTTTTATTTTTGACACGCTGGGAGACTCTCAAAAAAAGAGTGCCGAATTCGTCAACTCGACCCGACGCTGTATGTGATACTGCAAGCGGTCGAGTTGGCGGATAGCAGAAAATTTCATTTAAAACACGGCATAAGCCGTGTTTTTTCCTTTAAAAAGAACAATCAAAAAGAGAAGTGACTACCTATTTTATCAAGCAATAAAAATAGGTAGTCACATTATTATTCACTCATTTTCTGCGGTCGGTGCCTTTTTTTACAAAACGCCTCGGTAGTAGAGTCCCCGGGTGTAGTCCGGGGGTGTTTCCCGGGTCGATCCGGCGTAGGCATCTATGATCTTTTGAATTTCTTGGGGGGTTTCGTCGGTGAAGAGCAGGCGACCGAACGCCACGCCGGTTTCCTGCCATTCCCGGTTCCGATCCGCCAGATAAAGGGGCGTGGAATTAAAGAGGGTGTTTCCGCAGCGATACCCGCAGGCGATGGGAAAGGCTCGTCCGGTGCGGTCGGTGAGGGCATAGCCCTTGCCCTTTTTGCAATCGGTGCAGTTTTTGATGATACAGTTGCGGGTTTCCATCAGAGGCAGGCGACCGTAAACGATGATACCGGTTGGAAGCGGCTTGGGCAGCGTGCGAATCTGCCGCAGGGTCAGCTCAAAGGAAAGGGTGGCGGAAGCAACGAGAGGCTTCAAAACCTCCATCGCCTGCGTATTGGCAAGATTCAGGCTGAAATCGGCGTGAACCTCGAAGCCCATCCGCCGCAATAGCGCAAATTGACCCGGATTGCGGCAAAGTGCCCTGCGAAATCCCTTCACGTAAAGGCGGTTTGCCATTTTTTCCAGCGCCTCGTCCCCGATCACCGGCGGGAAAAAGAGACCGGCCTTGGGGTCTTCGGCAAAGGGAAGGCAGGCTTCATATTTAAGGGCGTTCAGCCAATAGCGCTTCAATTTGCCGAGATCCTTCGGGGCGTTTTGCGGCTCCCAAAACCATCCCTCCAAAACCGGGGTCTGCGGGGGGAGCGCCGGGGAGCAGGGCGGCAAATGAGGTAAAAACCGTTTGGGGATCGGCGCAAAATGAGCCGATATTTCCGCTAAGGCTCGGCGGCGCAGCGCATTGAAGGCGGCGGCGGGATAGAAAAGATCGTGGTGGATCCGGGCGGTGCAGGTTCCGATGGAAAAAGGGGTTCCGCCCAGCTTGGAAAGGCTTTTAACGGCATCCTCCGCCGTCACCTCCCGGCGCAGCGCGTCCTGCGGCGGATCGCCGATCAGTTCGGTTTTAAAATCCTCGCAGGTGACCTTTAATTTGCAAAGCCCCTCCCGCATAATCAAATGGAAATCAACGGTGCGCTTTTTGGGCTCATAGCCCTCCTCCAGCGTTTTGGCAACCGCCGATACCGCCTCTTTATAGTCGGCATAAGCGGTTTTGGTTTTGATCCCGAACATTTCCCGCCCCGGCGTTCCTTTCAGATAGCGGTCGGTAAAGCCGTTTCGGGAGAAGATATGCGCCAGCCGCTCCAGATCCGCCGGGGTGGGAGGATACCCCGCCAGAGCCTTGCGGTAGGCGGCGGTCACGCTCCCCACGTATTCCGGAGATTTCAGCCGCCCTTCGATTTTCAGGGAGGCAACGCCGGCATTTTCCAATTCTTTCAGTAAAGGCAGGGTGCAGAGATCCTTCAAACTCAAAGGATAAAGATTCCCTTCATAGGGCAGGCGGCAGGGCTGGGCGCAAAGACCCCGATTGCCGCTTTTTTGACCGATCACGGCAGAAAGATAGCAGTTGCCGCTATAGCACATACAAAGGGCACCGTGGGCAAACACTTCGATCTCCATTCGGGTTTGCCCGCAGATGGTTTTGATCTCTTCCAGAGAAAGCTCCCGTGCCGGCACCACCCGCTTGAAGCCCAGCTTTTCCAGAAAGCGCACGCCCTCGGCGGTGTGGATATTCATCTGCGTGGAGGCGTGGAGCGGAAGATCGGGGCAAACCGTATTCAGAATCCGGGCGGTGCCCAGATCGGAAACAATGGCGGCATCCGCCCCGCTTTCGGCGATCTCTTGCGCCAATTCCATTAGCTCCGGCAGCTCATCCTCCCGGGTGAGGGTGTTCACCGTAACGTAAACCTTCACCCTTCTAAGCCGGCAATAGGCAACCAATTGCTTCAGCTCTTCGCCCGTGAAGCCGGCGGCGGCACGGCGTGCATTCAGTTTTTGTCCGCCCACGTAAACGGCATCGGCACCGTTTGCAACGGCACTCCGGGCAGAGAGAAAATCCCCGGCAGGGGCTAAAAGTTCCATAATTTCCGTCCTTTATGTAAATACTTAACTTTATTATATAACAATTTATCGGAATATTGCAACCGCAACTTGACTATTGGACAAAAAAGCGTTAAAATAATATACTGTAAAAATGTAATTTGGAGTGGTATCGGATGAAGAAAATTTTGGATTTCTTTCGCAAATATTGGCATAAAATGCTCACCTTTCTCATCGGACTGGCGTTTTTAAGCCTTTGCTGCCTTCTGGTGATTGCGGGAATCAATAAGATTTATCATATGTTCAAGCCGGAAAATATTTATGCAGAGGGGATTGATCCGCAGGTGATTCCGGCGGACATCCCCTTTGAGGCGGTTCGGAATTACGGTGTGGAGGAAGGAAGCAAGGAGTTTTTCGAGCTTTATATTGCAAATTTCGTGAAGCAGAATCCGCCGAATTTCACCGAGGTTTTAAGCCTGCATCCGGATTATCTGATCTCCTATGGGATCTGGCAGGCCATCGAGGCGAACGATCAGGGGATCTATACCTATCGCAACGACAATAGCTTTCTGGTGCCGAAGGCGGACGTTGAAAAATACGCACTCTATAGCTTTAATTATCCCGGCAAGCTCAAGCATCATACCGTTGACGTCTGCGGAACCTTTAAATACGACCGGCTCAGCGGCTGCTATCGGGTGGCACCCGATGCGGTGGAGGAATTTCTGGTGCCGGACGTGATCGACGTGAAATACGACGAAACGCAGGGCACCTATACCCTGCTTGCCGATCTCTATTATAGCAACGGCTTGACCGAGGAGGACGTTTCGGAGGATAAAACCCGCTTTTCCCGCCAGCTTTCGATCACCGTGCAGGCGGAAAACGAGGTGGAGGTGATCGACGGCGTGGAAAAGACCACCACCAACTATCTCTATACCGGCTGTGAGCTGATAGACGAAACGCTTTCCAATCAGACCACGACCGGCGAAACGAACGAAGAAACCGCCGAAAACAAGGAGTAATATGCAGGAAAACGTTTATAAATCGTTTCGGAAAACGGCCTATCGTTTAAAATATGATTCCGCCCTGCGGTTCGGGCGCCGAAATCTGACCTTCGGGGCGCTCCTCTCCCGGGCGGAATATGCCTATAACACCTTCCGCCAGATGGGGATCGAGCCGGGTCAGCGGGTTTGCATCTGGTTGCCGAACTGCCCGGATCTGCTCACTTCATTTTACGGTCTTTCCCGGCTGGGTGCCGTTCCGGTTCTGGCGCATCCGGTTTCTTCGGCACGGGAAATCTTTTTGCAGATGAAAACCACCGATGCCGCCGTTTTGATCACAACGGCGGATCGGTATCGGGATTATTGCCGCCGTTTTGCGCCCCTTCCGGCAGGCTCTTTGGTATTCTGCAAGCCGGAGGCGGATCTGAAAGGCAAGGAGAAAGCCGCTTTTCTGAAGGAGCAGCGAAGCGATGAATCGCAAACGCCTCCGGGACACACAATGGAGGAACTGATACAGGAAAACCGCTATCAGGCGGGCGATCTGCCCTTTGAGAGCGGGGAGCAATGTGCAGCGGTATTGTTCGGCACCAGCAGCTTCCTGCAGGCACGCTCCATTTGCTATGCAAACGAGGAGCTGGAGGAGATCGCCGCACGCTTTTGGAGCCGCTCGGAGCGGGTGCATACGGTCTATATTGAGAATTCCTTTGCCACCGAGGGGGGATTTCTGGCGGCACACAGCGCCCTTTGCGCCGGAAAAACGATCCTCTGGAGCGGCGGCGATCCCTTCCCGCTTTTGAAAAAATACCGGCCGGATTTTCTGGTGGCAACGGAGGAATTATTCTGGCGGATCCGCCGGGAGACCCGTTATTTCAAGGGAAAATGGAAAAATCTGCAAGGCGGGATCCAGATCGGAAAGCCGATCACCCCGCTGATGGAAAAATTCACCGCCCGTGCCTTTGAAGAAGTGGGCGGCAAGGGGCTTCTGACAGGCTCGCCCGTGCCTTTGAAGGTGCAGAAGGAATCGCTTTGCTTTGTGGGCGATTTCGGGGTGCGTCCGGCGGATATGGAGCAGGAGATCAGCCGCCTGAGCGGGGTGGCGAAATGCCAATGCCTTGCGGAGGAGATGGGAATTCGGGTGCGGATCCTGCCCGATGGCAGGGATGCCGCCAGGCAGTTAGGAAGGAGCATCGTTTCCCGGTGCCGGGAGGAGATGAATCCCCGGCATTTGCCGAAGAAAATCGAATTTTGCCCGATCCTATAAAAAATACTTTACGAAAACATTATTTTATGATATTATAAAATATAAGAATCTAAGAAAAGGATAGAACCAATGGGAACCATCATCAGTATCGTTTCCGGCAAGGGGGGCGTTGGGAAAACCACCCTATGCGCCAACCTGGCCTTCTCTCTGGCAATACGGGGGAGCAGCGTGATCGCAATCGACAGCGATATCGGTCTCAGAAATCTGGATATTCTCCTGGGTATGGAAAGCGCTGCGACCTATGACCTTTTGGATATTCTGGAGGAACGCTGCCCGATCAATAAGGGTATCACCGCCCATGCGACCCTGCCGAATCTGCATTTCATTGCGGGCTCGGTCAGCTTCACCGACCGCTTGGATCAGCAGGCGTTCCGGCGTCTTTGCCATTATCTGGGAGCTCACTACGACTACGTGCTGATCGATGCGCCTGCGGGGATCGGCGAAGGCTTCCGCAATGCCGTTCATTGCGCTGGGCGTTGTATCGTTGTTGCAACGCCGGATCTCACTTCGATCCGGGATGCGGGGCGCACCGCCCAGCTGATCGAGAGCCTGCGCCGGATGCGCTGCGAATTGGTGATCAATAAGGTGCGCAAGCAGATGATGGATAAAGGCTATCTGCAAAACGTGGATCAGGTGATGGATGCGGTTTCTCTGCCGCTTCTGGGTCTGGTTCCCCACGACGACGCCGTTGTGATCAGCTCCAACGGAGGCGGGATCCTGCCGCAGGGGAAAACCGATGCGGCGAAGGCGTTTTTGAATATTGCTGCCAGATTGCAGGGAGAGGATATCCCGCTGGCTTCGTTTTGGAGAAAATAGGAGGTTGTTGAAAAGATGAATATTGCTCTGATCGCCCATGAAAAGAAAAAAGAGCTGATGGTGCAGTTCTGCATTGCCTATGCCGGCATCCTCGCCAAGCATAATCTATGCGCAACCGCCACCACCGGAAATCTGATTTCCGAGGCAACCGGCCTGAATATCAATAAGGTTTTAAGCGGTCCCCACGGCGGCGAGGATCAGATCGCGGCTCGCATCTCCTATGGGGAGATCGACGTTTTGCTCTTCTTCCGGGATCCCTTAACGCCAACCACCCGGGAGCGGGAGGAGCTCAACATCCTGCGCCTTTGCGACGTGCATAACGTTCCGATGGCAACCAATATTGCAACCGCCGAGGTCATTATTATGGCCATGGAACGGGGCGACCTGGATTGGCGGGAAATCAATAAACAATAAAAATCGGCTCCCCCGCTCCCAAAATGCAAGGAGTGGGGAGTTTCTATGTTCATAGAGAAGGCGGAGCGTGCGAAAAGTGCGGGCTTCGCCGAGAGAAAGGAAAGAAAAATGGCTCAAATTACCGCCCCGAAGGGCAC
>CAZIQE010000096.1:0-5418 GCA_964541385.1 uncultured Eubacteriales bacterium
CACCAGTATGTTTCGCCGCCGGCAGTTTAATATCAATGCGCTGACTGTTAGCGAAACGGAATCCTCTGAATACTCCCGTATCACCGTTCTTTTCGAAGGAAAAGACGATACCATCAAAAACCAACTGATCGATCAACTCTATAAACTTCCGGACGTTTGCTCCATTAAGGAACTTTATAAAGACGATTCCGTGAGTAGTGAACTTTTGCTGATCAAGATGGAAAACGATTCTGCAACCCGTGAGGATATCAGGGCGGCGGCCGATGCTTATCATGCAAAAATCATCGACTACACCCGTGAATCAATGGTGATGCAGATGACAGACGACAGCCGCAGGATTGATGATTTCATCAATTTAATGCGGGATTATAAGATCCTGGAAATATGCCGCACCGGTATTGTTTCTTTGGAGCGAGGCAGCTCCACCATTCGTAAAGTAACCAATTTATAAAATTTTAATAAAAGAGGTATAAGAAAATGGCTAAAATTTTTTATCAACAAGACTGTGATCTTCAAAAACTGAACGGCAAGACGGTTGCTATCATCGGCTATGGCTCTCAGGGTCACGCCCACGCATTGAATCTGAAGGATAGCGGCGTCAACGTAATTGTAGGTCTTTATGAAGGCTCCAAAAGCTGGGCGAAGGCCGAAGCGCAGGGCTTAAAGGTTATGACCAGCGCCGAAGCCGCCAAAGCCGCTGACGTGATTATGATCCTTATCAACGATGAAAAGCAGGCAAAGCTCTATAAAGAGAGCATTGAACCGAATCTGACAGCCGGTAAGACCCTGGCTTTTGCCCATGGATTTAATATTCATTTCGGTTGCATCAAACCTCCTAAGGATGTCAATGTTATTATGATCGCACCCAAAGGCCCCGGCCACACCGTTAGAAGCGAATATCAAGCCGGAAAAGGCGTTCCCTGCCTGATCGCAGTAGAGCAGGATGCAACCGGTGACGCCTGGGATATCGGTTTGGCATATGCGTTGGGGATCGGCGGTGCCCGTGCCGGCGTTCTGGAAACCAATTTCAGAACCGAAACGGAAACCGATCTTTTCGGCGAACAGGCTGTTCTCTGCGGCGGCGTTTGCGCATTGATGCAAGCCGGTTTTGAAACTCTGGTGGAGGCCGGTTATGATCCCAGAAACGCTTATTTTGAATGTATTCACGAAATGAAACTGATCGTTGACCTGATCTATCAGAGTGGTTTTGCTGGAATGAGATATTCCATCTCCAATACCGCCGAATACGGCGATTATGTCACCGGCCCCAAGATCATCACCGAAGATACGAAAAAGGCAATGAAAAAGGTGTTAAAGGATATCCAGGACGGTACCTTCGCAAAAGACTTCCTTTTGGATATGTCCGACGCCGGTTCCCAGGTTCATTTCAACGCTATGCGTAAGATCGCTTCTGAGCATCCCGCTGAAATTGTCGGTGCGGAAATCCGCAAGCTTTATAGCTGGAGCGACGAAGATAAACTCATCAATAACTAAAAGAGGTTAGAACTATGTCTAGAGAAAACATTGTTGACGGTTGCCAGAACGCTCCTCATCGCAGTTTGTTTCACGCTCTGGGATTAACGGAGGAAGAGCAAAACCGACCGTTGATCGGTATTGTCAGCTCGTATAATGAGATCGTTCCCGGCCATATGAATATCGATAAGATCGTGGAAGCGGTCAAGCTCGGTGTTGCAATGGCAGGAGGTACCCCCATTGTCTTCCCGGCAATTGCCGTTTGCGATGGGATCGCAATGGGGCATACCGGAATGAAATATTCTCTGGTCACCCGGGATCTGATTGCAGATTCCACCGAATCGATGGTATTAGCCCATGGCTTTGATGCATTGGTGATGGTACCCAACTGCGATAAAAACGTGCCCGGCCTGCTGATGGCTGCCGCCAGAGTTAATATTCCAACGGTTTTTGTGAGCGGCGGACCGATGCTTGCGGGCAGGGTAGACGGCAAAAAAACCAGTCTTTCCAGTATGTTTGAGGCAGTTGGCTCCTATTCTGCCGGTAAAATCGATGCGGAAAAATTAAAGGAATTTGAATGCAAAACCTGCCCGACCTGCGGTTCCTGCTCCGGGATGTACACAGCCAATTCCATGAACTGCTTAACGGAAGCGTTGGGAATGGGTTTAAAGGGAAACGGAACGATTCCCGCTGTTTATTCCGCTCGTATTGAGCTTGCCAAACGTGCCGGTATGGCTGTGATGGATCTCTTGAAAAAGAACATTTGCCCCCGGGACGTTATGACCCACGATGCATTTATGAATGCTTTAACGGTGGATATGGCTCTGGGCTGCTCCACAAACAGTATGCTTCATCTTCCAGCCATCGCACATGAATGCGGTATTGAGATCGATTTGGATATTGCCAACTCGATCAGCGCGAAAACACCCAATCTCTGCCATCTTGCACCTGCCGGAAGAACCTATATGGAGGACTTGGACGAGGCCGGCGGCGTTTATGCTGTGATGAATGAATTGAGCAAAAAGGGTCTTTTGAAAACCGATTGCTTAACCGTTACCGGTAAAACAGTCGGCGAAAATATCGCCGGTTGCGTAAATTTGGATCAAAATGTGATCCGACCCATCGAAAATCCCTATAGCGAAACCGGCGGCATTGCTGTGTTGAAGGGTAATCTGGCACCGGAAGGAAGCGTTGTGAAGCGTTCGGCTGTTTTGCCCGAAATGCTGGTTCACGAAGGACCCGCCCGTGTATTTGAGTGTGAAGAAGATGCGCAGGCGGCTATCAATGCCGGTAAGATTCAGCCGGGTGACGTGGTGGTGATCCGTTACGAAGGTCCCAAGGGCGGCCCCGGTATGCGTGAAATGCTGAATCCCACCTCTGCCATTATGGGTATGGGTCTTGGTAATAGCGTTGCCTTGATCACAGACGGGCGTTTCAGTGGAGCCACCCGTGGTGCCTGCATCGGTCATATTTCTCCGGAAGCCGCCAGCGGCGGTATGATCGGCGTTGTGCAGGAAGGAGATATCATCAGTATCAATATCCCCGAAAACAAACTGGAGCTTAAAGTAGACCCGGAAGAGCTGGATGCCAGAATGAAAGCGTTTGTTCCCCGGAAGAAAGAGCTTTCCGGTTATCTTAAACGTTATGCCGCTTCCGTTTCCAGCGGTGCAAAGGGTGCGATTTTAAACTGATGGCTAATCAATTATCTGATTTAAATATTTCTCTTCGCTCCTTTGCGATTTTTCGGAAATTATTGAAGGATCCCGTGATCGAAGCCCTGCTTTGCTTTTTAAACCGTTCCGATGCATCGGATTTGGCAGATGCTTTATCTGCATACGGTGAATTTGTCGGAAAGCTGTTTGCTTCCAATGCTCCCAGCCTCGCAAAACATATTCAAAGAATTGTTTGCGATGATGAGAATATCTACATCCGTGCCATCGGCAGGGGAGATACGCCTGCTGATTCGGTATATCAATGCGTTTTAGCGGAGCTGGAAATTTTGCAAAGGGTTGCGGATCTCACGCCGGGAAAAATGCGGGAATGCCTTGATTGGGAAGGATATATGCCTTCCTTTGAATGCGATAAAATTGACTTGATCAAGGAATATGAGGAACGGGTGAAAAATATCGGGAAATACGGCTATGGGATTTATGCCCGCTATCCGATGTTTTATCTGAATTCCAAAAATCGGATCGTTCCCGTTCAGCATCCGGATCGTATTCGCCTTCATTCATTGATCGATTATAAAAAGGAACAGCAGATCATTTTAGATAACACGATCGCTCTTCTGGAAGGAAAACCGGCCGCAAATATTTTGCTGACCGGCGATGCCGGTACCGGGAAATCCTCCACCATTAAGGCCGTTGTGAATGAGCTTTATAAACAAGGGCTGCGTATTCTGGAGGTTCGAAAAGAGCAATTAACGGAAATTCCTTCGATCTTGGATGAGCTCAACAGCAATCCCTTAAAGTTTATTTTGTTTATCGACGATCTTTCCTTTCAAAAGGACGACAATCAGTTCAGCACCCTGAAAGCGATTTTGGAAGGGTCTGTTTCGGCAAAATCAAAAAACGTTGTGATCTATGCAACCAGCAATCGCCGCCATTTGGTAAAGGAAAGCTTTTCGGATCGGGATGGGGATGATATCCACCGAAACGATACGATGCAGGAGATCATTTCTCTTTCGGAACGTTTCGGAATTCATATTACTTTTCAAAAGCCCAATCGGGAAACGTATCTGGATATCGTGCACCATCTTTGCCGTGAAAAAGGAATCAAGCTGAATGAAAAAGAATTGGATATTCAGGCAGAGCGTTTTGCATTGGGGCGCGGCGGCCGTTCCGCACGGGCGGCAACACAGTTTGTGGATCACCTGTTAATTTCTGAAAAAATGTAAAAAATGAGGAAGATCATCAGAAAATGATCTTCCTCATTGCATAGATGGCTCAAGAAGGCTGATAGCAAATATGGCAAGGAGTTTTACTTGACATCAGCGCATCCTCCTCCGTTACGGCAACGGCGTTCTTTCCTGCATGCTTTTTCTCATTATGATAGCGCTTTCCGCCGGGAGTGATATAAACCGTACCGGAGGTATCCGTGCGATTCGTTACGCGAATAAGAACGTTTCGCACCTGGTCTGCAAATTTAACGGTTAAAATGCAGGTTCCGGGTGATTTTGCCGTGTAAACGTTGCCGGTTATCTGCAAAATATCATTATTATCGCTGCTTACATCGAAGGATGCAAAATAATCATCTTTGCAATATACTGCAAATCCTGCAGACTGCCCAACCGACAAAACTTTTCTGGTTGCAATCACGTTAAAATCCGCCGGACTCTGCTGTTTTGTTGATAGAATCAGCGGAAGCATCAAAACTGTTATAAACAGAATCCCGCCGACCAGCGAAAGGATCATCTTTTTCGGTTTGGAAAAGCCGGATTTCAATACAAAAAACAGACCGATGGGATAGAAAAGGACAAGCGAACAATAGATGAATAGCGGATGTTCTCTTAATTTCATTGCATCACCCCTTGATGGTTATTATACAACGTTTTCAAATTGAGGTAAAGATGGATTTATGGACATACTTAAAAAATTCGAATAAACCGATCGTTCTTTACGGAATGGGGAACGGCGCAGACCGCATTATTGCCATTTTGCAGGAATACGGTGTGGAAATTCAGGGCGTTTTTGCAAGCGATGATTTTGTACGTTATCAGCAGTTTCATGGGTTTACCGTATGCCGTTATTCCGAATTAAAGAAGCGGTTTGGCGAAATGATCGTTTTGATTTCCTTCGGCACGCAAAGACCGGAAGTGTTGAATAATATCAAAAGAATTGCAAATGAGCAGGAAACATATGCGCCGGACGTGCCGGTTGCGGGGAATGAAATTTTCAATTCTTCGTTTCTAAAGTGCCATCGGGCAGAATTGGAAACGGTATATCA
>CAZIQE010000097.1:0-4299 GCA_964541385.1 uncultured Eubacteriales bacterium
CCGCACTTTCGGTTCTTTCCTTAAATCCTTCCACAAATTCTGCGAAAGCGCCTCCGCCAAGGGCTTGGCCACCGGCGAGGAATAATGAACGGAACCGCCGCTGACGCTTGTGAAATCAGCGGTTTCCGCCGTTGAATTATGGTGCAATGAAATGAAAAGATCCGGCGTTTTCGCCACCGCCATTTTAACCCGTTCATCCAGCTTGAGGGTGATATCCTCCGCACGGAGCAAAAGAACCGTTGCCCCTTCTTTTTCCAAGGTTTCCTTTAAACATAGCGCCAGGGATAAATTCATTGCGCTTTCGCTTGGATATTCGGTTCCGCCGGCACTCAACGCCCCTTGATCGGCTCCGCCGTGACCCGCATCCAAAACGATGGTTTTCCCCTCCAGATCCCCCTTTTTAAAATGAAGATACACCGTTAACTGTTTCTTTTGCGGGAAAATTTCATATCCTTCGATCCTCTCACCCTTTTTGGCGGAGATATGAAAAACGGATTGCGATGCATTTTCCTGAAGATCAACTGCCAATTCCGGATCGGAATCGAATTTTAAAGGGCAGTTTCTTCCTTTGGTAACCTTGACCTCTAACTGATTTTCATCCAACTTATGGGAAATTACCGTTCCGGGATCGATGGGGATCGAAACGGTCTTATAGTTATAGGAGCAAGGCTCAAGAGGGTTCACCTTTTCTGATCCGAGCGTTTCGTTTTCGATCCAATAGCCGTTTTCCAATAAGGAGCGGCTCCCCTCTTTTCCGATCACACGCAGGCGATATCCTTTCGGCAACGGCGCATGATCCATCTGGGAGCCGCCGCTGCTTTGATCGAATAAATACGCCTCTTTTTGCAATAAAACCTCTTCGGAATATCCGGTTCCGTATAAATGGAGCGTGAGGTCAACGGCGCATTGCTCCGCCCTCCCGTCTTTCACGGAAAAACATTGAAAATCAGAGAGAGAAAGCTGCTCCCCACGCACCTCCGGAACAGTCCATTCCCCCTGATAGAGCCCCGGCGAAATTTCCTGAAGCGGAATTTTCACGATACTGTTTTCAAGGCGGACTGCCGCATTTTCCGTACCGTTAATTTGAAAGCGGATGATATCGCCGGAATTCCGATGCACTTCGCCGGATGGATATAATGCTTCGGCGTTTGGTTTTTGATCCGATGTCTTCGGCATCATACGGCTGACGTTCAGATATTCAGTTTCCCCGCCGGAATGCACTTTTATTCGATTTTTCCCGGCTTTAAGCGGAACGTATGCCGCAAAAAGACCCTTTGAATTGACCAACGCAGGTTGTCCGTTCACCGTTACTTCATTTCCGGCTTTGGCGATTCCGGTTACGGAAATTCCCTCGCCCTGCACGGCGGCACCGGATTGCGGAGCGGTTATTTTCAGTTCGTTTGCCGCCGGTAAAATAAGAGGCTTTTGCGCATCCTTTGCTTCATCTGTTGCCACAGTCTCCACCGCCGGGAAAACCTCATCCAAACACCCTAACGGGTTTTCCAAAACCGTTTGATAGCGGAAAAAGCAATGACCCGCATACGCTCTTTTCTCTGCGGCATACCGGATCTGCCGGTCGATCAGATGGGGATCATTCCAGCCGATCTCCTCCGTTCCCATTTTATAAAGACCCAAGCCGATAATCAGCTTCATTTTATTCTTTGCGCATAAATCCGACCACCAATCCACCAACACGCCATAGGGGGCGTCCTTATGGTCGAAGCTCCAATAAAGCTGGGGGCAGATATAATCCAGCCAGCCCTTTTCCACCCATTTTTTGCTATCGGAAAAGATTTCCGCATAGGAGCTCATTCCGCCGGTTTTACTCCCCGCCGGATCAACCGACTGATTCGCCCAGATCCCGAAAGGACTGATCCCGAATTCCACGGTTTGATCGATCGTTTTAACGGTTTTATAAACGTTTTCCACGAGTTCATCCACCGATTGGCGGCGAAAATCCTCTAAGGATAAGCCGTTGCCATAGGCTTCATAGGTTTTGCGATCGTCAAAGTCCGATGCATCTTGGGGATAAAAATAATCGTCGAAATGGATGCCGTCCACATCGTAGTTCCGCACGATCTCCGCAACGCCCCGAATGATCAGCCGACGCACCTCGGGCATTCCGGGATCATAATAAACACCGGCATCGGTCGTTACAGTATAGTCTTTATTCAAAACGGCGGGATTCTCTTTTGAAAGCCCCGCCCAAGCCTCCTTGCCGGATCCGATACGGTAGGGGTTGATCCAGGCGTGAAGCGCAAGCTTGGCATTATGCGCCCTTTCAACAAAATACTTTAAAGGATCAAAGTCGTTTTCCGGCGCAACGCCCTGCTGCCCGCTCAAATAGACGCTCCAGGGGAAAACCTCGGATCGATACAATGCATCACCGTTGGGGCGCACCTGAAAGAAAATCGTGTTGATCCCTCGTATTTTGCAGTTTTGAACAATCGAATCAATTTCTTTTTTCAGCGTTTCTTCATTAAGCCCCTGAGCAGAGGGAAAATCCAGATTGCCGATACTCGCGATCCAGCAGGCAACGGTTTCTTCCTTTGCCTCCACCTGCTTGCACCCGATGAATGAAAAGCAATTCACCGGCACCAACGCTAAGATAAGAATCATCGTTATGATTTTTTTCACCTTTGTTTTTATCGTTCCTTTCAACCGGTATTTTTTTCCATTCTATGCAAAAAGCCCTATACATATGTATAGAGCCCTTTTTTAATAGAGGTCTGCTGTTGCTTCTTTTTCTTCATAATTCAAGGATTCATAAAGCGCTGCAAATTCTTGAAACGTTTTATCGTTTACGTATTCATAGGCGACCTGATCATAGAAAGCCTTTTCCGGGTTCAGGATCAAATGCTGATCGATCTCGCTTTTTATAATAATAACGTAGTCGACGGAATCAATCGGCTGAGGCACCGAAGAATCCGCACGCTTTAACGGCAGATTCCGCACCTTTTCGCAGATCGCCTTAATATCCTTTTGCTGATCAACGTTCTTTTCAACAAAAGCTGCTTCCCCCGTTTCGGTTTCGCATTTCTTTTGAAAAGTGACCGTGCGGACATTTTCGATCGCAATGGAAAACGTTTTATTCTTTACTTTAAAGCTGCAGCCGACGTTCAATAAAAGCACCGCCGCCGTTAAAACAATAAAAAATCTTTTCATTGATTACTCCAAAGCACCAACAGAAGACGAGATAACGGCACCCGTTACTCCATCTACCGTGCAATAATAGATTTGATCGTTCAGCATGGAAATAAAGCGGATCTCATATTTTTCCAGAGAATCGGTTTTCGCCAATGTAATATGAATATAATCGTATTGAAATTCCTGATCGTTCATAAATGCCTTCGATCCCGCCGATATGGCCTGCCCGCTATCCAGAGGCAGGGAAGCGGCATCGATGGGCATACTGTTTTTCACGATCTCGAAGGGCGTGATGCCGTCTTCCGCATATTTTGCTTTTTCAAACCGCTCCACGTGACCGGTTTTGGAATCCACCTCCGCCACGTAGATATCGGAATAAACCGCATCCCGGGGCTGCGCTTTGGTATAATACAGCTTCACAAGCCCATTGCCGTCGTCGTTCAGGATCATTTCCATTCCGTACAGAACCAGATCGCTTTTTTTCTTTTCCTTTAAAAAATCCTGCATTGCGCCGGCAATGGCAACGGCGGTATTATTGGTTTTTCCCAAGCTGTTTTCGCTCTTGATCAGATCGCCGATGATGGGGATAGAGCATCCCGAAGCGCCGATCAGCATTGCCGAGATCATAAACAATGCAATTAACTTCTTTTTCATATAGACTCCTTATAGGCTATAAAGATAATCCGTTTCTTTTTCCGTGAGCGCACGGTATTGCCCGGCTCTTAAGGTTCCGATGGAAAGATCGGCAATTTTATCTCTCTTAAGACGCAGAACCTCCAAGCCCAACGCTTCACACATCTTCCGAATCTCCCGGTTTTTCCCTTCATAGATCGTTAGATAGAAAACCGTTCGATCCGGCTTGATTTCCAGAATATCCACCTCGGCAGAGCGGGTTGTATAATCGTCTTCCGCAATATAAATGCCGTTTTCAAAGGCTTTGATATGTTCACGGTTCAGATTGCCCTTGATAATGACCCGATAGGTTTTGGGAATATGATTGGCAGGATGGGTCAGTTTATTGGCAAGCTCGCCATCGTTGGTGAGCAGGAGGAGCCCTTCGCTATCCTTATCCAATCTCCCCACCGGATAAAGGCGAACCCGCTCCTTCGTTACGAGATCGGCAACGCACTTTCTTCCCTGCTCATCGTGCAT
>CAZIQE010000098.1:0-3289 GCA_964541385.1 uncultured Eubacteriales bacterium
GTCCCATAGGGCGATATGATGCCGATGCAAAAGAACGGTTTTCTCTTGGATGCTTTGGGGTGCCTCTTCATTGAAAACCGCCGCCAAAACCTTCCAGAATCGGTTTTGCGGATGACCGTAAAAGAAGGCTTGCTCCCGGGATTTAACCGATGGAAAGCTGCCCAGAATCAAAATTTCACTTTTTTCATCAAAAAGCGGCGGAAAGGAGTGATTAATCATCTGCCAAAACCTCGCTCAGAAGGCAACCCCGGTAGCCGTTTTCATAACACCATTTGGCAGGCTCTAAAACCAATTCCTCAAATTTCGGGCGATGCTGCTTATAATCGGGATAGAAATATTCCTCATGCATCAAAAGGGAAAGGAAGCCGCTGCGGTAGGGATCCTTTTTGATCTCCTCCAAATGTTCGATCAACCGCTCCGGCTCTTTTTCCGCATTTAAAACCTGATCGATGCGGGCAAAGAGAATGTTCTCCTGCTCGTCGTACCAAAAATCCCGCTGACCGATGTGCGCCACCAGCTCCTTGGGGTAATGGTATGCCACCAGCGTGTTGCCCCTTTTGTCGAACTCAAAATATCCCGCCAATGCCCGATAGCCTGCGTTCCGTAATGCATGGGTCACCTCTTCGTTGGCGGCGCCGTAATGCAGGGTGGTGGCAACGGAAAGGGAGTCCGGCCCCGCAAACCGCAAAATTTCTCTGTGCACCCGCTCCATATCCCTTGTCACCTGCTCGGCGGTGGCGTTTTTATAGGGTGAAGCGGGGAAATTACGGTCTGCGTGGAAGGAAAGACTCAGCCAATGGGCATTGGCCTGCCATTCCGATTTGAATCGGTCGGTCATCATCGAAAGGTCAAAATATTCCTTGTGTTCGGCAAAATCCGCCATTTCCTCCTCGGTATAGCGATAAAAGAGGTTCAGATGCACCTTGGCATCATAGAGCTCGTGCGCCTTCTTATAAATCGCCAGATAGGGATTATCAAAAATGGAGGTATAGGTATCCTGATGGTCATTGATATCCTTTAAGAATAAAATGTTGTCGTCGCTGGAAATCCGATAGCCCCCAACGGCATTGCGAAGCCGGTAAACGGAAATTTCCGAACGGAACCCGCTCGTTTGATCCTGCAGAGAGAGGATGTTCTTGCCCCACTTTAACCGCACGGGGCAAAGGTAAAAGCTGCCGTTTTTGGTGGCGGGCTTGCCGTTGATCAGAATATCCCCGTCGGGTCTGCCGCAGATGGCAACCTCGATCTTCAGCCCCCGGGGCGTTTCCTCGCCGTCGTATTGGTTCAGGCAATCCCCCTCAATGGGGAAGCGGAAGAAAAAAGGATCCTCGCCCTGATAATAATCCTTCATCGGTACCCTCCTTTCGGCAAATGGCATTATAAGGACCTTTTTTCAAAAAGGTCCTTATATTTATAATTTTTCCACGCCCAGAGTAATTTTTTCGCCATTGATATCCCATTCCTTAGAGAATTCGGGTGCGGTTTCGCCTGCGGCAAGCGCATCGGCAAGGGTATTATCGGCGATCTCTTGGAAATCTTCCTTCAGAAGTGCCAATAGCTTATCGTTTCCGGCGGCATAGATGCGGATATGATCCGTCACTTCAAAGCCGGAATCCTTCCGCATGGTCTGCACCTTGGATATGATCTCCCGGATCAGACCTTCCCGGATCAGCTCATCGGTCAGGTTGATATCCATTACTACTGTAAAGCCTTTATCCTTTACAGCGTAGAACCCTTCCTTCTGCGCAATGCTGATCAAAAGATCCTCGGGCAGGAGCTTCACCGTTCCGCCGGGCAGATTTAAGATCAAGGCGCCAACGTCGTCCAGCTCCGCCTTGGCGGCAGAGCCGTCCAGCTCTGCCAGAGCGGTGCGGATCTCATTCAACTGCTTGCCGTATTTGGGACCCACCGTTTTGAGTTGAGGTTTGAATTCATAAGAAAGGAATGCGGAAAGATCACTCTTATAAACCACGCTCTTCACGTTCAGCTCGTCCATAATAATGGCGGTGAATTCTTCCTCCAGAGCGGTTTCGCTCTCCACGTACATAGCGGCGAGCGGCTGGCGGTTTTTCCTGCCGGAGCCGTTCCGTGCGGCACGCCCCAGAACCACAACATTCAGAAGCTTCTCCATATTATATTCCAGATTCGCATCGATCCGGCTCTCGTCGGCAACGGGGAAATCGCAAAGATGCACGCTCTCGGGCGCGGTTTTATCAATGGAACGAACCAGATTCTGGTAGATACTTTCCGTCATAAAAGGAATCATCGGTGCGGCGGCCTTGGTCACAGCGAGCAGCGCATGATAAAGGGTCATATATGCGGCGATCTTATCCGCTTCCATTCCGGGTGCCCAATAACGTTCTCTGCCCCGGCGCACATACCAGTTGCTCAGCTCGTCCACAAATTCATCCAGAGCACGGGCGGCCTCCGGCACCCGATAATCGGCAAGATTCTCGTCTACGGTTTTCACCATCGTGTTCAGTTTGGAAAGAACCCAGCGATCCATCACCGTCAGAGCGCAGTCCTCCAATTGATATCGGGTGGCATCAAACTGATCGATATTGGCATAAAGAGTAAAGAATGCATAGGTATTCCAAAGGGTGCCCATAAACTTCCTTTGCCCTTCGGTCACGGCCTTATCGTGGAACCGATTGGGCAGCCAGGGCGCAGAGTTGGTGTAGAAATACCAACGAATGGCGTCGGCTCCGTGCTTTTCAAGCGCCTCAAAGGGATCCACGGCGTTGCCCTTGGATTTACTCATCTTCTGCCCGTCCTTATCCTGAACGTGCCCCAGAACGATTACGTTCTTATAGGGTGCCTGATCGAAGATCAAGGTGGAGATGGCGAGCAGGGAATAGAACCAACCCCGAGTCTGATCCACGCCCTCGCAGATGAAATCGGCGGGGAACTGGGATTCGAAAAGCTCTTTATTCTCAAAGGGATAATGATGCTGTGCAAAGGGCATCGACCCGGAATCGAACCAGCAGTCGATCACCTCCGGCACCCGGTGCATTTCCTTGCCGCAATGCGGGCAGGTGATGGTCACGGCGTCAATGAACGGACGATGGAGCTCGATCTCCTCGGGGCAGTTTTTGCTCATCTTTTTCAATTCTTCAATACTGCCGATGGCGTGCAGATGCCCGCATTCGCAGGTCCAGATATTCAGGGGCGTGCCCCAATAGCGGTTCCGGGAAAGCCCCCAATCCTGCACGTTTTCCAGCCAGTCGCCAAAGCGACCCTTGCCGATGGATTCGGGGATCCAGTTGATGGTATTATTGTTGCGGATCAG
>CAZIQE010000099.1:0-5695 GCA_964541385.1 uncultured Eubacteriales bacterium
GCGGAAACGTATCCGCCGGCAGAAGAGGCGAAGATGAAGCCCGAATTGGTGCCCACAATGCCGCCGGCGTGCTCTGCGCCCCGGATCACCAGATTTTCGGTGGTGATATAGGAAACCGTTCCGTAGTTTGCGTTGGCAACGGCACCGTTGCCGGTGACGGCGGCATTTTTCAGCGTGAGCTTTGAAACGGTTCCGGTCACGGTTTCAAAGAGCGGAACCTGCAAGCCGATCAGGGCACTTCCCTTTCCGTTCAAGGTGCCCTCAAAGGTGCCGCCGGAGCGGGATATGCTTGAAGCATCGATATCGCCGATGATATAGAATTTGTAATTGGCAAACGTTTGGGTTGCGCTTGAATTCAGCAGGATGGCGAGATCCGCCGCATCCTTGATATAATAGGTTCCCGCCCCGTCTAATAGGCGGATGGGCTGTCCCAAGGACTTCAGTTGGTAAACGAGGGTCAGATCATCGTTGAGCGTTACGGCGGGCTCTGCAACGGAAACGCCGTTGGCGGTGATCGACTCCACATAATAAGAGGGCGTATGGTTCAGGCTCAAGGTATACCCCTTGGGATAAGTGGAGATTTTTTCTTCGATGGCTTCATTTCCGATTCTTTTCACCACGGTCACCGTAACGGTGGAGTCCGGCGGAAGCACCTTATGAACAGGATGGTGTTCCCCTGCCAGCCAAATGTCGCTCACGGCGTTCAAGCTGTTCAATAAGCTGCCGTTGGTGAGCGCCTCGGCGGTAAAGGTGGGGGTGGTGTGTTGATCCTGCGTGCCGACGGGCAGAACGTTTTCCAGCGTATAGCAATCGGAAAAGGCGGTGGGGTTGTTTTTCGGCAGGCGGGCGATGGGTGAGCCTTCCTTTGTGCCCGTGAAGGAGAAGGAGCCGGTGTTATAGCAATTGGAGATCGAGAAGGCTGCCGAGCGGTAGTAGCCGCAGATACCGGCGAGACCGGTGACGCCTTCAATATTTCCGGTATTATAGCAGCTGATAAAGGTAGCGTCCTCCCGGCTGATGCCGGCGATCCCGGCGGCATCGGTGCCGTTCAGGTTTTTCTCGGGAGCACCCAGACAACGGATGGTGGCGGCGTTGCTGCATCGGATAAAGGTGCAATGATCCGCCATCCCGACGATCCCGCCCACCCGGGTGGCGCCGGTGATGGTTCCGCTGCCCACGTGAACGTCGATAAAGGTGGCTCCGTAGGCGGCACCGAAAAGCCCGATGCCGGATTTGGTTTCCCGGGTCACCACCACGTTATCGATTTTATGACCCCGACCGTTATAAGTGCCCCGGAAGGCACGGGTGGATTCATTGGCAGAGGAGGGGTTGGTTCCTTCCCGCACCTTCCCGATGCGCTCATGGGTATCGCCATCGACGCCGTTCAGGTAGGAGAGGGTGATATCCGCCGTTTGGAGCACGGTTTTCCCCTCAAAAGACACCTCGTTATGGAGCAGCTCGGCGAAGATCCGCAGCTCCGCTTCGTTGCTCACGGTATAGTAGGTGGCGTCGGGGACGTAATCGCTCATACTGACGATGACCGCCTGCGAGGAATCTGTTCTCGGCAGGGGCTGAAGCGCATCGAGGCTCCATTGGGTGCTGAGCCATTCGGAGCGGGATTCGATCAGGTTTCGTACAAACAAAACGGTTCCCTCGTAGGTGGGGCCGCCGGTATCCTTCCCATAATAATTTTGGGCGTTCAGAATATTCCAGTTCCAGCAAATATTGTTGATTTCCGCCGAAGGGGTTAAAAGATCGATATAGGAGGAGAGGGGCTTGGTATAGGTATTGGGGTTATCCTCTGTGCCCAGAGCCTCTTCGATATAGGGGAGGAAATTGCCGACCCATTCGGCGATCAGCGCATTATTGAAATCGGCGTGGGTCTTCAGCTGCTGAAAATATTTACAGTTGAGGGTGCCGCTATTGGACAGTTTCTCGGCATACCAGGCGGTAACGGACGGGTTTTGCGTATTGTGCATAGCGTTATCGTAATCCCAGGAGGGTGCGGCATAGCCGATCGCCGATTCGCTGTCGGCGGGCTTATAGAAATACTGACTGGTTCTGTTGGCGTCAATATTCATCGAAAGCTCCTCCACAATATAGCGGCGAACCAGAGAAGAAAGATCAAAATATTCGTCGTACCGCTTGCCGGTGGTGGGGTTGACGCCGTCGGGCGCATAAAGGGCGTCCTCAAATTCCTGAAAATAGTTGGAAATATACGCCACCTGGGCTTCGCTGGCATATTCCGGCTCCTTAATGACCATGGCTTGTCCACGGCTGGTCACAAAGCCGCTGACCTCATTCACATAGCGGGGATGGGACTCCACCTCCAGAAGATAGCCGCCGGTGATATCGGCGGGATCATTGGGGATCTTATAGCCCTTGGTGGAGCCGAGCTCGGCAGTATTGGGACCAAAGCGTTCGAAGGAATCTAAGTCCACGTCGGGATTGGCATCCTCGGTGGCGCCCTCCAGATCGTTGATCTCCAATCGGTTATCGCCGATCTCCACCTTTTCGCAAACGGAATAGGTGCCCTGGTATTCGTTGTTGCAATAAAGATCCACGAATTGCATCAGGGAATGATTGGGCGTTGCGTAAACATCGTTGGAAAGGTCGTAAATGAAGGAGTTTCGGATCATCGACTGATCCAGATAATTCGCCAAAAGCAGCCAGGTTTTATGCTTGCCGGCGCCTTCTACCAGCTCCACCTTTTTATCGGTTTTGATCTGATAGGGCTTTTTCTCTTTGCCCCAGGTGGCGTTGCCCCGCCCTTTCATCTGGGTGAGGCGGCCGTTATAATAAACCTTGGAGCCGTCGGCGCTGACCATCTTCATATCGCCCGTATCCTTATTGCCCTTGTCGGCGTGGATAAATTCCAGACTGCCGGTATCGGTGGTGATATACATCGCACCGATGTTTTCGGAATAAAGGATCTCCACCGGATAGGCGGTATTGCCGAGGGTGAAGGTATACGAACCGGCGGCAAGGGGGTCAACGGTCTCCGTGCCCGAAACAGGGCTTCCGTTATCAATCGTGACGGTATCGGCTCCCGCAAGCCAGAACCGGAGCGGCTTGCCCGTGAACTCGGTGGGCAGGAGCAGATAACGGGTGCCGCTTCTCTCCATCCATTTCACGGCGGAAATGGGCATCGTGGCTTCCGGCGTACTTTGCGCAACCGAAACCCAGAGGGTATGAGGCTCCTCGGCGGCGGCGGAAAGAGGGAGCATCGGAAGCAAAAGCACAGAGATGATCAAAAAAGAAATGAGCGGGAGCAAGGTCTTTTTCATCGTTCTTCTCCTTTAAAAATCTTTTATAAATCTATTATAACATTGAAATCTCAAAAAAGAAATGATTTAAACGCATCAAAAAGCAACACAATGTGGATAAAATGGAGACTCTCAAAAAAGGCACCGACCGCACGTCAAAAGAAAGAAAATCCGTTCCTTTTGCTTAACGCAAAATCCACTCCATTCTTTCTTTTTCCTTCTATCCCCAACAAAACTCCGTTTTGCCGGGGACCCCAATCGTGACTACCTATTTTGATTGCTTGATAAAATAGGTAGTCACTTTTCTTGTTCTTCACATCGGCGCGTGGGGGAAGCAACACAGACGCTTTCTCAAAACGCAACATCGGGTGAGGTATTACCATTTGCTGACGGCGGGTAGGCTCAACAGCCAGTCTGCCACGTCAATAACTTTAACGCCCTCATATTGATATTCGGGATTTCTTGTTCGTGCTATCACCATCTTGGGATAGGCATCGTTAATTCTAAGCAGAGGATCTATTTCTCGCTTAAAGGTATCGGGGTGGGATATATTGTCCGAAACCTGAATATAAATTTTCTCGTTTCTTTTAAGAGCCACAAAATCGATCTCTTTTTTATATAAGACACCAACGTAAACTTCATAGCCACGTCTGAGTAATTCCATTGCAACGATGTTTTCGATTACTCTGCCGTTATCTAAGTTTTTCGTGCCGAGTTTGGCATAGCGGAAGGCGTGGTCACTCAAATAGTACTTGTCGCTGGAAGCAAGATACTTTTTGCCTTTAATATCGTATCTGCGGAATTTGTAAAATGCAAAGGCGTTGCAAAGATAATTCAGATAATTGCCGACCGTCTTATGATTGATTTTATCCTTGTTCGAGGCGAGGATATCGGCAATACTTCTTGCCGAGGTTAAGTTGGATACGTTATCCATTAGAAATTGGGAAATTCGATCCATTAAGGCGGGATTTTTGATATTATACTTTTGCCGTATATCTCTTAAAATTAAGGTATCAAAAACGGTTTCAATATAATCGTATTTATCTTCCCGTTCCTTATACAGATAAGAACCGGACATACCGCCCTCAAGCATATAGTTATCAAAAGCGGTATATTTGTCCGTAAGTCCGAAGTAATGCACATATTCGGCAAAGGAGAACGGATACACCTTGATTTCAAATGTTCTGCCGGTAAACAACGTTGCCAAGTCCGAGCTGAGTAGAAAAGCGTTAGAACCCGTGATATAAATATCGTACATCTCGGTTGCGTGCAGATTGTTTATGCACAGTTCAAAGTTATCGCACATTTGAATCTCGTCAATTAAAACGAAATTTTCCTTGCCCTCTGCATAGTTGTTTTCGATATATTCATTAAGAGCCTTGTATTCTTTAAGGTTATCATATTTAGACAGATTAAAGTTGATGTGGATAATATTAGCATCAGGAATGTTCTTTTGTACATAGGCTTTGAAAACTTCCAACAGTTTGGATTTTCCCGAACGCCTTACTCCGGTCAATACTTTAATATCCGGAGTTCCGATAACACCTATCATTTTATCCAAGTATTTTTTTCTTTCGATCAGTTTCATAGAAAATCACCTCGCAAAGTTATTATACCACATTTGTTTCCCAAATTCAATAGATATTCGATTTTGGGAAGTGAATTTTCTGTAAAACTTCAGAATTAACGATACCGTTAATTCTAATCGTTAATTCTCAATTCATTCTTTGCACTTTTGATATGTGCGGTTGTAGTGAAATTTTCTCAAATTTTTTCGTAACACGATATAACACAACACATACGGCAGTAATGTCGGACGTGCATTTTCGTCATAAAATGTTTCCAATTTAAAGCGAAAAAAGTTGAGCCTACCCCTTGACTTTTTGACCAAAAACGCCTATTACTTAAGTGTAGGGTTTAAAAAGCAGAAAACAGCAACCCCAAAACAACTGAATATTTTTCTGATAAAAAGAGTAAGAAGACCGTTATCTAAAGATTGAAATTTGTAGTTGCCTTAACGGAAATAACCGAGTTGAGAAATCAGGCAAATTTTCATCTATAGGTGCGGTCTTTTTATATTTGTTTTTGCTCTCCCGCAGACACGGTATCTGCTAAGGAGTCAAAATAGATTTTAAATTTATGAAGGAGGAGTTCAAATGAAGGAAACACGTTTGCAAAAGGAATGTGAAGGGTAGTCCGAGAAACAAGCATTGATCAGATGATTACCCGGAGTTTTGACCAAGGCGAGAAGGCTGACAGTCAAAACAAAACAATGTGATCCAAAGGAAAGGATCACAGTAAAGCAATTCGCGCTGCAGTCCAACTGTGTTGGAGATGGTGCGATATACAGCAGAGTCCCGAACTGCTGTGAACAAAAAGAGGGCGGCTGACAGAGCCGTACAGAACTATGTGGGCTGACTGTCAACTGA
>CAZIQE010000100.1:0-2266 GCA_964541385.1 uncultured Eubacteriales bacterium
ATATGAACAAATGATCATAGAAAAATGAGCCTATGTTTTATAGGCTCATTTTTTATATAACGATATCCTCAAATTTGCAGGGAATCACTTTTTCCAAATCTAAAGGATTCAGCAGAATCTGGGCACCGATCCGCCCGCCGCTGATGATGATCTCATCGAATAGCAGGGCGGTTTCATCCACCACGGTTGGAAATTGCTTTTTCATCCCGATGGGGGTGCATCCGCCACGCACATAGCCGGTCAGGCTGAAAATTTCCTTCACGTGGATCAGCTCCACCGATTTTTCGCCGACTGCCCTTGCGCCCTTCCTGAGATCCAATTCCTCGGCGATCGGCACAACAAAAACATAGTGCATGCCGCTTTTTCCAACGGCAACCAGCGTTTTAAAGGATTCTTCATAGCTTTGCTCCAATTGATCTGCCACGTGGATCGCATCGATAAATGCGGCACATTCATAAAGATTGATGCGAAACGGGATCTTGCGTTGCTCCAGAATCCGCATCGCATTGGTTTTTTGATCCTTTGCCATTATTTTGCCCGAATCTTCACAAATTTCTTCTTGCCCCGCTTTAACACAAAGCCTGCATCGATTTCCGCTTTGGCGAATGATTTTTTAACGTCGGTGATCTTAACGCCTTCCACGCTGACACCGCCCTGCTCGATCGCACGGCGACCCTCGGAGCCGGAGGTGACCAATCCGCTCTTTACTAAAAGCGTGATCAAGCCGATTTTGCCTTCATTATAATCCTCCTCCGTCACTTCATAGGTGGGCATATTCTCGGCATTCCCGGAGCCGAAAAGAGCCCGGGCACTTTCCTGCGCCTTATTGGCCTCCTCTTCGCCGTGAACCAGCTTTGTGAGCTCATAGGCAAGGATCTCTTTTGCCCGGTTCAGCTGGCTTCCTTCCCATTGATCCATTGCATCGATCTCCTCCAGAGGCAGGAAGGTGAGCATCCGGATGCATTTCAGAACGTCGGCATCGCCAACGTTTCGCCAATACTGATAGAAATCAAAGGGAGAGGTTTTATTGGGATCCAGCCAAACGGCTCCGTTTGCCGTTTTGCCCATCTTCTTCCCTTCGGAATTCATTAAAAGGGTGATGGTCATTGCGCAGGCATTTTTGCCCAGCTTTCTGCGGATCAATTCTGTGCCGCCCAGCATATTCGACCATTGATCGTCGCCGCCGAATTGCATATTGCAGCCGTAGTGTTGGAATAAATGATAAAAATCGTAGGACTGCATAATCATATAGTTGAATTCCAGGAACGAAAGACCTTTTTCCATTCTCTGCTTATAGCATTCCGCTCTCAGCATATTATTGACAGAGAAGCAGGCTCCCACATCCCGCAGGAGCTCCACATAATTCAGCTTCAAAAGCCAATCGGCATTATTCACCATCAGGGCTTTATCCTCGCCGAATTCGATAAACCGCTCCATTTGTTTCTTAAAGCAGGCGCAGTTATGGGCAATGGTTTCCGGCGTCATCATAGAGCGCATATCGCTTCGACCGGAGGGATCGCCGATATAACCGGTTCCGCCGCCGATCAACGCAATGGGACGGTTTCCCGCCATCTGCAGCCGTTTCATAAGGCACAGAGCCATAAAGTGACCCACGTGCAGGCTATCCGCAGTGGGATCGAAGCCGATATAGAAGGTTGCCTTTCCGTTATCGATCAATTCCCGGATCTCTTCTTCATCCGTTACCTGCGCAATCAATCCACGTGCAACCAACTCATCATAAATTTTCATTTTAAATTTCCTTTCAAAAACGAAGCCCTCTGTCCCACTCACGGAACAGAGGGCATTGATTCTTTTAAAGCCACCTCTGTTTTTAGGATATTTTATCCTTTTTCAGGGCTTTTGTCAAGATGTAACCGTGATCTGCATCGGATCGGTTACAAAATAACGCTGATCGACGGCATTTTGGATCAGAATCGGCTCCACAACGTAATTGCCCGGGATCCCGCCACGCACTGTAAGCATAATATACTTGACATCGGGATTCAGGGAAACCTTGATATTTCCGGAGGCATCCCCGCCGGGAACGTTGTATCCGTAGGTTCCGCAATGAATCCGTCCGCTCACAAAACGCAAGCCGTCGGGCAGCGTGACGGCGGCAGAGGCTCCCTTGAAATCCTCCGGCAGGGAAACCGGAACGATAAGGGTGGTTTCCGCTCCGCATTTTATCGATTTTTCATATTCGACCCCGTTAAGCACCGTGCCCTCTGCATTGGGGATGCTTTGCAGATCCCCGATATAGGAAAGC
>CAZIQE010000101.1:0-6045 GCA_964541385.1 uncultured Eubacteriales bacterium
GAGCGTCAGCGTGCCGTGATGAATCAATTGTTTCAAAAGGCGTTGGATCGGGGCGTTACCGGCTATCCGGCGTTGATCAAGGCGGCGCTTCCCTATATTGAAACCTCCTTGGGCTATGGGGATATTCTGAAATTGGCGGGCATTCTTTCTGCGGACGGGCTGACCTTTACCCAGGCACGGATGCCTGCAAACCAAATGATCATCGATGCGGATTTCCGCCCCCGGAGCCTGGGCTCCTGCGTTTATTATAATCTGGACTATGCGGCGGGGATGATGCAGGACTTCATTTACGAGGATATTCCCTTTGAAAAATATATGGACGAGCATCCGGTGGATTTGACCCGATGGTATGGGGCGTAAAATAAGCGAAAGTGCGGCCAAGACTTATAGTAAAATAACTGACAAATTGAGGTTTATTTAATTATGAATATAGTTAAAAAGATTCTTCACTTCATTCGAAATCATATAAGCAAATATTATAGGGCTTTAAAAGCAAAAAGGCTTAAAAACTCCGGTTTTACGATCATTGCCAACAATTGTGTCGGCGGAATTATTTATCATGATTTAGGTCTTAAATTTTTATCTCCAACAATTAATCTGTTTTTTAGTGCAAGTGATTTTTTAACCTACGTTGAGAACTTAAAAGATTTTCAAGATGCTGAATTGACCGATGTCACGGGTGATAACAGTTACCCGATCGGTCGGCTTACAACCAAATCCGGTATCGGAATCAATATTGATTTTATGCATTATAAATCATTTGAGCAGGCGAAAAGCAAATGGTTTGAGAGAGCCGGCAGGATTAATTATGATAACGTCTACGTGATCTTTGAAAGTGCATCAAGGTTAAGTGATGATTTGCTGAAGCGTTATAGTAATTTAAACTATAAAAAGATCTTGATAACCTGTAAAGAGAATCATAAATGCCAAAACGACGTATGCTTTTTGGATCTGTATGACGAGGATTACTACCCCGGCAAAGTTATAGAATATCCGGGCACTTATTCAATAAGAAGGTATTTGGATCAGTTTGACTACGTATCGTTTCTTAATAGTTAAAGGAAAGCAATAAAAAGGCTGCGAAGCATTGGCAGTATTTAGTGAAGTATCGGCTAACGCCGAAGTGAAGCTATGCCAACGGCATAGTGAAGTATTGTGCTGTCGCACAATGTGAAGTTAAGTGTTTCGTTTCCTTATCGTGCCGAAGGCACACTTCACGTCCGTAGGACGCTTCACGCCGAAGGTACTTATCGTTTCGCTTGCGAAACACTTAGTTCCGCCAATAGAAAAAGGGCATCCGACGGAATGCCCTTTTTCTATTGGCGGAGGAGAAGGGATTCGAACCCTTGTGGGCGTGAACCCAAACGGTTTTCAAGACCGCCTCGTTATGACCGCTTCGATACTCCTCCGAATTTACTCTATTATACTGATTATTAACGCAACTGTCAAGCAATAAAATACTTTTAAAAATACTCTTGACGCCTTTTTCGAAAATGAGTAAAATATTAGAAAAGGAGACGAAAAAGATGAAAAATTTAAAGCGCAGTATTAGTTTTGTTTTAGCTCTTTTGCTGGCACTCTCTATGGCTTTTTCCGTGAGTGCCGCAGAAGCTGTTCCCGGCGGGTTTGATGCCGCCGCTTCCCAATTGCGGGCAGGAATGGTGAGCCGTCAGCCGGATATCAAGGTTTCTTTTTCTTTGGATCGGCAGCCTGTTAAGGAAGATTTGGGCGATATAATGATTCTGGCTCTGGCGCATACGGGGAATCCCAAGGAAGGGGATTATCTGGTAAATCATACGGAAAAATATACCGCCAACGCACTCTTCGCTCAGGTGGGAAATCAATTCCGGGCGGACGTTACCTATCATATGAATTATTATACCAACGCCGAGCAGGAACAGATCGTGGGAAACAAGATCAACGAGCTTTTGGCATCCTGGAATTTAAATAATGCCACCGAATATGAAAAGATCGCCAAAATTTATAATTTTATCACCACTACGGTGCAATATGATTTCGCAAATCTGAAGAATGATGCCTATAAGCTGAAGTATTCCGCTTATGCGGCGTTAATCGATCAAACCGCCGTTTGCCAGGGGTATGCGGGTCTCTTTTATCGGCTGGCGCTCTCCCTGGGCATTGATTGCCGGGTGATCACCGGTCAGTCAAGAGGTGAGAACCACGCCTGGAATATTGTTAAGCTGGGCGGCAGATATTATTATCTGGATGCCACCTGGGATCGGGGTGCAACGACCTATCGTTACTTTTTAAAGGGCACCTCAACCTTTTCGGATCATCTGTCGGATTCTCCGTATACAACGCCGGAGTTTCTCTCCGTTTATCCGATTTCCGCAACGGATTATGATCCCAATAATCCGCCTGCGCCTCTACTGCCGGTGATTTCCTTCCGTGACGTGAAGGCAGGGGCATATTATGAGAAGGGCGTTCTTTGGGCGGTGGAAAAGGGCATCACGAAGGGCACCTCCGCCACCACCTTCTCGCCGGATAAAACCTGCTCACGTGGCGAGATCGTAACCTTCCTCTGGCGGGCAAACGGTTCTCCCGAGCCGCAAAGCACGGCAAATCCCTTCACCGATGTGAAAGCAGGGGCTTACTATTCCAAAGCCGTTCTCTGGGCGGTGGAAAAGGGGATCACCGCCGGCACGGCACCGGACAAATTCAGCCCCAATGCCGATTGCACCCGGGAACAGATCGTTACCTTCCTCTGGCGTTCTCAAGGAAAGCCGGTGATGGGTTCCACCAATCCCTTCAAAGATGTAACAAGCGGCACTTATTATTATAATGCCGTTCTCTGGGCGGTGGAAAGAAATATCACGAAGGGAACCTCTGCCACTACCTTCGCTCCCAAAGCAGATTGCACCCGTGGACAGATTGTAACTTTTCTTTATCGCAGTATGGCTTGAGTAAATACGGTTAAAACGCCTGACAAAATTTGTCGGGCGTTTTTTACGTCAACCAATCGGATCGGTTGATTTTTTCGAGAATAGATGCTATAATTTTTTCATAAAAAGGAGGCGTTTTGATGAAAAAAGAGTTATGCCGAAAGGCCGTTGAAATGATGGAGAAAGCCTATGCGCCCTATTCCGGCTATCGGGTGGGGGCGGCTTTATTGGCGTCCTCCGGCGAAATTTATACCGGATGCAATATCGAAAACGCCTCCTATTCTCCAACCGTTTGCGCAGAGCGGGTGGCTTTCTTCAAAGCCGTCAGCGCCGGGGAGCGGGAATTCGTTTCCATCGCCGTAGCAGGCGGGAAAGAGAGCCCGGCGGAGGAGGGATTTCCGCCCTGCGGGGTCTGCCGGCAGGTGATGGCGGAGTTTTGCGGACCGGAGTTTGAAATTCTGGTCGTTTGCTCCGATGGGTTCCGGTCCTATCGGTTGAAGGAGCTTTTCCCCGAGGCTTTCTCGCCCCAAGTGCTCTAACGGAGATTTAAATCAAAGAATATCATAAAAAATGACGACCCGAAAAAGAGTTTCGTATTTCTCTTTTTCGGGTCGTTTTGTTATTTCACTTTTTATCGGTTTTTTCATAGAATGGATTAAAATCATAAAAGGGGTGGAAAAGGTGCAGAATCTCAGCCAGCTTGCCCCCGGAGAGCGAGGGCGTGTGAAAGCCTTATTGACCGCCGGCAGTATGCGCAGGCGTTTTTTAGATATCGGATTGATCGAAGATACCGAAGTGGAATGTATGGGACGCAGTCCCGCCGGAGATCCTTCGGCGTACCGGATCCGGGGAGCGGTGATCGCCATCCGGGCAAGGGATTCCAAAACGGTTCTGATGCAGGATAGGAGGGGCGGCTTATGTTAAAGAAAAATCAAAGGAACCCGGCGGAGGAAATGCCGGTGATCGCCATTGCGGGCAACCCGAACGTGGGGAAAAGCACGCTCTTTAATAATCTGACCGGAATGCACCAGCATACCGGGAACTGGCCGGGGAAGACGGTTTCCAATGCCCGGGGGATCTGCCGGGCGGGGGAGGAGCCGTTTCTTTTGGTGGATATCCCCGGTACATATTCCCTGATGGCACATTCTGCCGAGGAAGAGGTGGCACGCAATTTCCTTTGCTTCGGCGGGGCAGACGGCGTGGTTGTGGTATGCGACGCCACCTGCCTGGAACGCAATCTGAATCTGGTGCTTCAAACGCTGGAGATCAGCCGCCGGGCGGTGGTTTGCGTGAATTTGCTGGATGAGGCGGGGCGCAAAAAGATCCGGGTGAATCTGAAGGAACTATCAAAAGAATTGGGCGTGCCGGTGGTGGGCACGGTTGCCCGCCGGAAACGGGATCTGCGCCAATTGGTGGGGGCGGTGGAACGGCTGATGCAGAAGGAGCCGGAGGCAGACCCTCTGCGGGTGGAATATTGCCCGGAATTGGAAACCGCCATCGGGATGCTGGAGCCGCTGCTTCAGGCGCAGGATCTGCCCTTGAATTCCCGTTGGCTCAGCTTGAAGCTGCTGGAGGGGGATGAAAGCCTTCTGGCGGAATTGCATCGGCAAACCGGGCGGGATCTGTTGGCGGATGCGGCATTGGCGGATGCGTTAAAAGAGGCAGAAAACTATCTGGAACGGTGCGGGATCGGGAAAGAGGATCGCAAGGATTGCATCGTTTGCCGCCTGGTATCGATGGCGGAAAACATCAGTCGGCGGGTGGTGCAATATCCTGCCCGGGATCTGCCCTTCGACCGGCGGATGGATCGCTGGATCACCGGTAAGTATACGGCTTATCCGCTGATGCTTTTGCTTTTGGCTTTGATCTTCTGGATCACCATTGCCGGGGCGAATTTGCCGTCGGAGCTTCTGGGGAAGGGGCTTTTCTGGCTGCAGGATCGCCTTTCGGAAGGAATGCTGGCGTTGGGCGCCCCCCTTTGGCTCCATGATGCGCTGGTTTTGGGGGTCTACCGGGTGCTCGCCTGGGTCATTTCGGTGATGCTCCCGCCTATGGCGATCTTTTTCCCGCTCTTTACGCTCTTAGAGGACGGGGGATTTTTGCCCCGCTTTGCCTATAATCTGGATCGCCCCTTCCAATGCTGCAATGCCTGCGGCAAGCAGGCTTTAACGATGTGTATGGGGTTTGGATGCAATGCCGTTGGGGTCACCGGATGCCGGATCATCGATTCCCCACGGGAACGGCTGATTGCAATGCTCACCAATGCCTTTGTGCCCTGCAACGGGCGGTTCCCGGTCTTGCTGGCGGTGATCTCGATGTTCTTCATCGGCGGCGGGGGCGTTTGGGGCTCTCTGGGCTCGGCATTGCTGCTGACCGGCGTGATCCTTCTGGGCATCGGCGCCACGTTTTTGGTTTCCAAATTGCTTTCAGCCACGCTTTTGAAGGGAACGCCCTCGTCTTTTACATTGGAGCTGCCGCCGTATCGCAAGCCCCAATGGGGCAAGGTGCTAATCCGCTCGCTTTTGGATCGAACGCTCTTTGTTTTGGGTCGGGCGGCGGCGGTTGCCGCACCGGCGGGGCTTTTGATCTGGCTGGCGGCGAATATCACGGTGGGGGATGCAAGCATTCTAAGGCATTGCGCCGATTTTCTGGATCCCTTCGGCAGGCTTTTGGGGCTGGATGGCGTGATTTTGATGGGGTTCATTCTGGGGATGCCCGCCAATGAGATTGTGGTGCCGATCATCATAATGGCTTATCTTTCGGAGGGCACGCTTATGGAATTAAGCCTGCCCGCAATGAAGGAGCTGTTCCTGAGCCAGGGCTGGACCTGGGTGACCGCCGGCAGTACCCTTCTTTTTTCCCTTTTCCATTGGCCCTGCTCCACCACCCTAATAACGGTGAAAAAGGAAACCGGCTCCTGGGGCTGGGCGGCGCTGGCATTCATTTTGCCCACCGCCCTTGGCATAATCGCCTGCTTTCTTTTCAATCTGATCGCAACGGCAGTCTTTTAAATAAAAAATTGAAAATGCCGCCCGATGGGCGGTATTTTCTCTTTACAAATTTTGAAAAAATTGGTATGATAAAAAAGCAGGGTTTCGTTAAAATTATTATCAGAAAGGAATGAAACCTGATGAAAATTGCT
>CAZIQE010000102.1:0-3275 GCA_964541385.1 uncultured Eubacteriales bacterium
TAAGGAGGGAATGAGAAGATGAACGTAACAAAAGGATGGCTGGCTGATTTTCTGGAGCTTCCGGAGTCTGCCGCCGATATTGCAAAAGATATGACGATGAGCGGCTCCAAGGTGGAAACCTTCAGCTGCTGGAGCGATAACGTCAACCGGGTAGTGGTGGGTCATTTACTGAAGGTGGAGCCCCACCCCGATAGCGACCATCTGCAGATCTGTCAGGTGGACGTTGGCGAAGGCGAGCCGGTGCAGATCATCACCGGTGCGCAGAATATCAAGGAAGGCGATTACGTACCCGCCGCTCTGGACAACAGCCTCTTGCCCAACGGCACCAAAATTAAAAAAGGCAAGCTCCGGGGGTTGCCCTCCAACGGGATGCTTTGCTCTCTGGGAGAACTGAACCTCACCCTCGGAAATTTCCCGGAATGTATCGAAGACGGCATTATGATCCTGCCCGGAGAATATCAGCCCGGCACGCCCATCGACGAAGCGTTGGGGCTCAACGATCCGATGATCGAATTTGAGATCACCCCCAACCGTCCGGATTGCCTATCCGTGATCGGTTTGGCACGGGAGGCTGCCGCCACCTATCGCAGACCCTTCAGGAAACATACACCCACCTTCACCGAAGCGGCTGACGAAACAATCGAAAACTATCTGAAGGTTTCGGTGGAGGATGCCGAGGCCTGCCCCCGGTATAGCGCAAGAGTGGTGAAAAACGTGAAGATCGGTCCCTCTCCCCTTTGGCTTCGGAACCGTCTTTACGCCGTTGGCGTTCGACCGATCAACAATATCGTGGATATTACCAACTACGTTATGCTGGAATACGGTCAGCCGATGCACGCCTTTGATTACCGGGACATCCGGGGCAAAGAGATCAAGGTGAAGATGGCAGCCGAGGGCGAAAAGTTTGTGACCTTAGATAAGCAGGAGCGTACCCTTTCTTCCACAATGCTGACCATCGCCGACGGCGAAGGCACCGTTGCCATTGCCGGCATTATGGGCGGTTTAAACAGCGAGGTGAAAGCGGATACGGCAACCATCGTTTTTGAATCGGCAAATTTCGACGGCGTTACCGTTCGGAAGGCGTCCCGCACCTTGGGATTACGCACCGACGCTTCTTCCCGCTATGAAAAGGGCTTGGATCCCGCTTTGGTGGAGGGTGCTTTAGACCGTGCCTGCGAGCTGGCGGAGCAGTTGGCGGGTGCCACCGTGGTGGCAGGGAAGCTGGATATCAACAACGATACCCGCCCGGTGCATAAGGTAACGATGCGCCCCGACAAGGTAAACGCCTTTCTGGGCACCGAGATCAGCGAAGCCTTTATGAAGGAATCTCTGGAAATGCTGGAATTCCGGGTGGACGACAGCAAAACGCCGTGGGACGTTTTCGTTCCCACCTTCCGGGACGATGTGGAGGGCGAGGCAGATCTCGCCGAGGAGATCGTTCGGCTTTACGGCTACAATAAGATCCCGACCACTCTGGTGCAGATGGCGACTACCCAGGGGATGCTGAACCCCGAACAGGCGATGCAGAAAAAACTGGATAACGCCCTGCTCGCCGCCGGTTACAGCGAGATCTGCACCTATAGCTTCATCAGCCCCAAGGTTTACGATAAGCTGCTGCTGCCTGCCGATAGCGCCTACCGGCAATGCGTGACCATTTCCAATCCCTTGGGCGAGGACACCAGCGTTATGCGTACCACCGCTCTGGGCAGCCTGCTGACCGCCCTCGCCACCAACTACAACAACCGCAATCTGGTTGCCAGACTTTTTGAGCCTGCCACCACCTATACCTATACCGGAAAGGATACCCTTCCCATTGAACAGATCGAATACGTTTTCGGCTGCTACGGCAAGGATGAAAGCTTTTATACCCTGAAGGGAGCCACGGAGCAATTGCTGACCGCCGCCGGAATTCCTCTGGGAGAGGTTGAATTTGTTCCCGCAAAGGATTACCCCACCCTGCATCCCGGCAAAACCGCCGATCTTTTCTATCAGGGCAGAAAATTAGGGTTTATCGGTGCTGTTCACCCCTCTGTTCCCGCCAAGTTCGGCTTGCCCAACGACGTGTTTATTGCCAATCTCTATTTCAACGAAATCATCGCCGCCGAAAAACCGGCTAAGGAATACAGAAGCCTGCCTAAATTTCCCGCCACCACCCGGGATCTCGCCTTCCTTTGCGGAAAGAGCCTGACCGTTGGTTCTATGGAAAAGGTGATGAAGGAAAAGGGCGGCAGTATTCTGGAAAAGGTGGAGCTCGTCGATATTTACGAAGGGAAACAGATCGCCGAAGGGATGAAGAGCGTTGCCTTCAGCCTGACCTTCCGGGCTTCCGACCGCACCTTGAGCGATGAGGAGATCGACGGAAAGATCAAAAAAATGATCGACGGCATCGTTCATCTGGGTGCTACTTTGAGAAGTTAACGAATATTTTAAAAATTATTACTTGTTTTATGCTCCGATTTTGTGTATAATAGAAACCAAGATAAATAAACAGGAGGTATATTTCAATGCTGGATCAAACACAACCTTTTAAAATCAAAAACGATGAACAGTTGAAAATGAAGGAAATTCTTACATCCGTTCACGCCGCATTAAAGGAAAAAGGATATAACCCCCTGAACCAGATCGTTGGCTATATTTTGAGCGAAGACCCCACTTATATTACCAACCACAATAATGCCCGCGCCCTGATCCGCAAGATCGACCGGGACGAATTGCTGGAGGAATTGGTGAAATTCTATTTAGAACATTAAATCATTAAAAAATCCGCAAGGTTTCAAGCCTTGCGGATTTTTTAATTAATAAAAGCGGATCGTGGATTGGTTTCCGTTATAGAGAACGACACAGTCGCTCATAATTTCAATATAATCGTGAGCCGGCACTTCAAACCACTCCTCTAAAGTGCCCGCCGCAGGATCGATCCGGTAAACCTTGTTTTCATCGGCGGCTACCAATTGATCCCCCGCCCGGTTTAAACCCGAAAAGTTACCGGTTCCATGCTCTGTGACGGTTTTAGAAGCCGCTTTATAGGTTTTTACCGTTGCTTTTTGACTGCGCTGATCCACCGACAAAAAGGCAATATCTGCGCCGCTCAAGCCAACCAGGGAAGAAAGCGTTTCCCCCTCACCTTTATAAATCACCTGCTCCCTGCCGGAGGCGATCACCTGCAAAAGCTGTGTTTCTTCATTATAATAATAAACGCCGTAATCGGTGATCCAAAAGCGGTTTACCGCAAGATCGGTTTTAACCGATACCGTCATTCCCGTTGAAAGATCGGT
>CAZIQE010000103.1:0-6565 GCA_964541385.1 uncultured Eubacteriales bacterium
CTTGAATATGTCAACGAGTATGTTTTTTTATTTAGATAAAAAAAGAGCCATACATCGGTTAAAACTTAATAGGCTCCAATTGCCGTTAGTCAACCAACCCGGCTCTAACAACAAGATACCACAAAGCGGAACAGTTGTCAATGGAAATTTTATGCAGGTAGAAGAAAAAAATATTGTCTTTTAATGTATAATCTGTTATAATAATTGAAAAGTTTGTTTGGAAGGATTCTTTATGAAAAAGAAATTAAAACTTTTTATTATTTTGGCAATCGCACTTTTGATCATAATTGTGGGATTGCTGTTTGCAATGCCTAAAATCAAAAAATATCTCCCGTATTTTTATGATAAAAACGGGCTGCATCAGGAAGATATTTCCTATACCCTGACCATCGAAAAAGAGCACTTCGCCGACGATGTTGCCGCAATGCTTTATGATCACGGCATAATTTGCAACAAAGTGCGTTTCTTAAACTATCTCAATAAAAAGTACCCCGATTTCGTTTGGTATAACGGAATTTATACCGTTAACGCCAAGATGTCTTACCGTGAATTATGCGAAACGTTAAAAGAGCCGGAAACCAAACTGAATTATGTAAAAATCGTGATCCCGGAAGGGAAGGGGATCCGTGAGATCGCAGAGATCGTTGAAAAAAGCGGGCTTTGTACGGCTCAGGAATTCTTAGAGGCCGCCGATCATTACGATTACGATTATCCCTTTATCGAAGCGTTAAAGAAGAGAGATCAGAGCAAAATCGCCTTTAAGCTGGAGGGCTATTTATTTCCGGCTACCTATGAATTTCGGGAGGATACGGCAACACCCCGAGAGATCGTTGATAAAATGTTAAAAGCGTTCACGCAATACGTAACGGACGATATGATCAATTCCGCCGCATCAATGGGTCTCGATTTAAATGAATTTATCACATTCGGTGCCATTGTTCAAGCGGAAGCGTTCTCAAAAGAATCCATGAGCGGCGTGGCTTCCGTTTTTTGGAACCGATTGAATTCCGATGGAATGAAGCGCCTTCAATCCGATCCCACAACCGCTTATAGTAAAAGCTTGAACAATGGTGACCTTGCGAATGCATATGATACGTATCAATGCATCGGCTTGCCCTCCGGCCCCACCAATTGCCCCGGAACCGATGTACTGAAAGCCGTTTTAAATCCCGACCAAACCAACTATTATTATTTTGTTACGGATAAAAACGGCGCTTTCTATTTCAATGAAACCTTAGCCGATCATAACCGCACGATCAAAGATTTAGTTCGAAAGGGACTTTGGGCGTAAATGATTAACGTTTTTCAAGAATCTTGTTTAAAAAAGATTACCTATCAGAATTTTCATTCTCTCAAGGGTAATTATACGGGTGCATCTGCATTAATAAACGAGGAAATTGCCTATCAGGTGGTTCTATATTCCGATCAGGATGTACCGATTTATTTGGATTATGAGCTTCATTATGACGTTGACCAAATAAAGCTATATTCGGTGAAGCAGGTGCCGGTTCCGTTTCCTCATCGGGATGATGATCCTTATCCGGATTATTTAACGGATGAGCCTTCTATCCTGCCGGATTGCCTTGTTCCGCTTCAAAAGCGGGGCGTAATTACTGTTGGCAAATTTCCAACTGTAATCTGGGTTTCCGTTTTATCCAAGACGGCGGGAGATCACTCTGTTATTCTGCGTTTTCATAATGCCGATACGGATTTTACTGCCGATTTTAATTTACATATTGTAAATGCCGTTTTGGATCGGTCTGATTTTTCGTATTCAGCTTATTTGTTTCCGAACGGAGTGGCAAATCCTTATCAAAGTGCCCCTTTTACAGATATTTATTGGTCCCATATCGGCGACTATTTTAAGGTGCTTTCGGAAAACGGTGTAAATGAGCTGTTTGTTCCGATTTTTCCGGTGATTCCTCCAAATCCCATTTTTTCCGATGAATCACAAATGGTAAAGGTCAAGGTATTCGGAACCGAAAAGAACCCCGAATACCGGTTTAATTATGATATTTTCGATTGTTGGATCTATATGGCGGAAAAGTATGGGTTTAAAAGATATATTTTGCCCTCTTTTTATACAGATCTTCGAAGCAAAAAATGCTTGCAAATTCCCGCAATCGGAGTCGATGCCACCAAAACGACTTTATTCTTCGGATCGGAGATCGATTGCACAAATAATTATTATTTTTCTTTCGTTCGGAAATTTTACCGCAGCTTTAAATCCCATTTAGAAGAACTGGGGCTCATAAAAAAATTCACGCTTATAAATGCCCTTGATCCTGCGGCAGAGGATACGGGGGAGCTCCAAAGAATATCGAAAGGGATTCGGGATATTTTTAAATTTGCGCCGCAGATTTCGATGGTCAAAGAACCGAATTTGCGTTTTGATTCTTTGTGTGGCTATCCTGTTGTTCCGATGCATAAAGCTCAATTCTTTGCCGGAGAAGATAATCTTCATAACATTGGCATCTATATTGATATTGATGCGCCTGAATCTCCCATTAATCAATTGATTGCTTCTCCTTCCGTGCGGCTGCGTGCATTGAGTTTATATTGGTTCCGCTATGGAATTATGAAATTCACGAATTATTCTGTCAATTGCGTCAATACCTTTGAATTGGGCAAAACGGTTAATCCGATGCTTGATACGGATAACGAAAATTGCTATCCTTCCGGCGCACTTTCTCTGTTATATCCGGGCGCCCATTGCGTTTATGAGTCTATTCGCCTTAAGCAGATTTTCTATGCCATACAAGATTTTTCGGCAATGCGGCAACTTTCGCATTATATTTCAACGAAATCCATTGTAAATCAAATGGATGCATCGGGTAATGTTGGTTTTCGCAGATGTCTGATTAAGGAACAAAGCTATTTGAATTTCCGTGAACGGGTTCGTGCGGGAATTGAAAAACGTTTGCAAAAGTGAGGTTAAAAAATGAAATTAGGTATCGTAGGATTACCAAACGTGGGAAAAAGCACTTTATTTAATGCAATTACCAATGCAAAAGCGCAATCCGCCAATTATCCGTTTTGTACGATCGATCCCAACGTTGGGGTGGTTTGTGTTCCCGATAAGCGGCTCAACGTTTTGGCAGAAATGAATGCATCAAAAAAGATCGTTCCCGCTGTAATTGAATTCGTTGATATTGCAGGATTGGTGAAGGGAGCGTCCAAAGGGGAAGGCCTTGGGAATAAGTTTTTGGGCAATATCCGGGAGGTTGATGCCATTGTCCACGTAGTCCGTTGCTTTGAGGATGATAATATCGTTCACGTTGAAGGCAGTATTGACCCGATCCGGGATATTGATACGATTAATCTGGAGTTGATTTTTTCCGATCTGGAGGTGGTGGAAAAATTATTAGACCGTGCCACCAAGCTTGCCAAGGGCGATAAAAAGCATTTGGCAGACGTTGCACTTTTCAATAAAATAAAATCCACGTTGGAATCGGAAAAGTTCGTAAACAGCATCGAATTTACCGAAGAGGAACGGGAGATTATGAAATCAGTTTCTCTGCTCACCAATAAACCGGTGATCTACGCTGCGAACGTTTGCGAGGAGGATTTTAAAAACGGCCGTTTGGAAAATCCATATGTTAAGGCTGTTCAGGAACGGGCAAAAGGTGAGGGCGCAGAGGTTTTGGTGATTTGCGCACGCCTGGAGGAAGAAATCAGCGAGCTCAGCGAAGAGGAAAAAGAGCTCTTTTTGGCGGAGCTGGGCTTTGACCACAGCGGTTTGGACCGTATGATTTCCACGTGTTACAGCCTTTTGGGGCTTATCAGTTATATCACCAGTGGTGAAATGGAAACCAAGGCATGGACAATTGTGAAGGGGACAAAGGCGCCTCAGGCAGCCGGAAAGATCCACACCGACTTTGAACGGGGCTTTATTCGTGCCGAGGTCGTTTCTTATGATGATCTGATTGCGTGCGGTTCTATGGCGGCTGCAAAAGAAAAGGGTTTGGTTCGCAGCGAAGGCAAGGAATACGTGATGCAAGACGGGGACGTTGTTTTATATCGTTTCAATGTATAAATATTATGGGCAAGAAAAGCAAATTGGCTTTTTTTGCCCTTAAATTTTCGCCAGAAAGAGATAAATCAGCAAAGCCAGAAAGAGAATCAATAGAAGGAAAAAACTGATTTTCCACCAATTCTTTCGCTTTTTACGGTTATTCAGGGAAACGTGATCACTGATCATCCGCTCACATTCCTTCACCATATTCTGATAAGGAACCTTTCCGCCCGTTTTCAAAATAAAAATGGCTTGTTCAAATATATCGCTATCCGTATTATTCAATAATACGATTTGCTTCCCAACTCCTTTTATCATACCGATCACTCCTTTAATCTAGTATGATGAATTTGAGTAAGCCTTATTCCGGATCTTTATTGAATTTGCAAACCATCACCGTAACGTCATCGCTCGGGGAGGAGATAGCAGAAAGTTTGCGTAGTATTTGCTCCGCAAACCGTTTCGGGTCTTCATTTTTTGATTCCAGGATCGCCGATTCGATTCTGTCATTCAAGGATGAAAGTCCGTCGGTGCTCATAATAATAAAATCGCCGTCTTCAATCTGCAAGGTACAATGACGAATTTTATCCCTTTCGCATAAGCCCATCGGCATCCCGCCGCCCTTTATAACGGATAATTGATCTCCGCTCACGCAATAGCTATCGAAAGCGCCCGCCTTATAAAAGGAAAGCATCCCCGTTTGCTGATCGATTTCGCAAATATCAACCGTTGTAAAAACCGCATCATTGCTTAAGCGGTGAATGGATCGAAAAATATTCATCGATTGCAAAACGTTTAAACCGCCTGCAGTAAGCTTCCGGATGGTATCAATCGCCAAAGTACTGTGAATGCAGGCGTTTTTTCCGCTTCCCATTCCATCCGTTAAAACCAGACAGTATTTATTCTTTCCGGACGAAAACCCCAATGCATTATCGCCGCAGAATTTTTCCCCTTTTTTGGTTTTGCAAAGAGCGGCGCAATGAATTTGGAAACCCTCGTTTTCAATGATATGCACGTAGATCGTATCATCTTTTCGCTGATATTTTATTGTCGGTTTCTTTTCAAAATGCGGCTTTAAGCAGTCTTCGATTATCCGATCTGCCATAAGGTCGTCTGCCGCTTCAATCTGCAGATCGCAACGCTTTATTTTTTGCTCATCAACTATAAAGTTAATTTCCTTTACACGTAAATTGCGCTCAGTAAGTGATTTTTTAAGTTCGTTTTCTTCTTGCTCTAAAAACTGAACGGGATGAACGCCGGATAATGCCTGATCCTCCAATTTTTTGGTCAATGAATTCAATTGGTTCGCAATATCATTCAACTCTTCCTGGTCTAACGTTGCTATTTTTTCTTTGATAAAACCGGTAAGCATTTCTTTTTTCTTGCAAAAGGGGATGTCTTTTTCAATATTTTCCGGATCATAATCCGACGTTTTTTCAAGCTTTTCAAATAAGGACTGCATTTCTTCATCATTTTCCGTTCTGCACCACTTATAATGCGGGCAGGAGGCTTTACAGAAGCTTTTTAAATCTTGACGAAGATCAACAGGTGCTTTTGACGGAGCCCGCTCGCTTCTTAATGGAATATAGTTTTCCAAAATTTCCTTTAATTTCTTTTTCGGCATTGCCGCCACAATTCCGAATGCAATAAACGGCTCGGTAAAATACCAATAATTCCACGGAAATTTTTCAAAAAAGAATAAAACCACGTAATAAACGATCATAAAAATAACGTTTGCAAATCGGCTTGAAAAATTCAAAAAGACGCATGCGGATAAAGTGCTGACGATAAAGGCAGTAAAAATAGCTTCTCCGCCGTTTCCGATCACCGACATAAAAATTCCCAGGCAGGAGCCGAGAAGTGCTATATGGCTGGTTTTTAAGCACGATATTGCCAAGAATAAGCAAAGCAATGCTAAAATGCGGGAAAGATTCAATCCGAAAAAATTGGTGTTGTGCAGTGAGGATAAAACCAGCATCATCGTAACCGCTGCCGCAATCAACTCTCTGGAGCTTAACGTTTTTTTACTTTTGAACCCCCGGACAGCGTAATCCGAAAAGAAAATACAGCAGCTGATCAAAACGCTCTCACCCGCCAATAATAATACGTTAAAAAGAGTCAGATTTCCCGCCAGTAAGAATAAAAACCCCGAAATAAAACAGGCCGCACCGGATAAAATGGAATAATCCTCTTTTCTTTCACTTTTTCGAAAGATCATTTGAACGGCGTAGATCATCGTTAATGCCGTTATGTATTTGAAAGCGTTTAAGTCGATGCTGTTGCTCAAATATCCGATACAGCTTCCGATATAGCATCCGCTGATCACCATGCCGATTCTCGCCGAAAGCGAAATCAGAATTAACGAGAATGGCGAAAAATCGTTTAATAAATAGCATTTTGAGGTTAAAAAACCGATTGCCACGGAAAATGAAACTTTTAGAACAAAATATACTGCGGAAACAGCACCTTGCTGAAATTGATTCAGCTTTTGTTGCATCTGGGTCATACTGACACTCCTTTTAACATCATTTGACCCATCATACCACGGAT
>CAZIQE010000104.1:0-9488 GCA_964541385.1 uncultured Eubacteriales bacterium
TCGCTTAAAAATTTCAGAAATATTTCTGCACGATTTCTGAAATGAATTTCCGGCTATTTCCGGTCATTTCTTGCCATTTCTTGTGATTTCTTGCCATTTCTGGTTATTTCTTGTGATTTCTTGCCATTTCTTGTGAACAATCACCCAATAGAAATCATTTCTTGTGATTTCTTGTGAATGCCACGCATACCGGAAATGATTTCTTGTAATTTCTTGCAATTCGAGAAATGGCAAGAAATATATCTGCATCATTTCTGAAATTCCATACTTCGGCAAAAAAACAGCCCTGCGGGAATTTATTCCCGCAGGGCACTTACTTTAATGATTCCCCGGAGAGGGAATGCTTCCGAAAAGGTTATTCGTCTTCGTCCTCTTCTTCCTCTTCCGGAAGCACTTCCACTTTGAGCTTTTCAATACGGCGATTATCGGTTTCCAAAACGGTGAAGGAGAGATTTTCATAGTCCACCTCATCGCCGGGCTCCGCATAGCGACCCAATTGCTCCACAACGAACCCGCCCACGGTGGCGTTATCGTCGTCGAAATCCCGGTCGTCGAAATCCACTTCGTCGAAGAAATCCTCGATCCGCATATCGCCGTCGACCTCCAGGGAGCCGTCGGAAAGCTCCACGACCTCGGGTTCAATCTCGTCGTTTTCGTCCCAGATATCGCCCACCAGCTGTTCCAGCACGTCTTCCATCGTCAGAATGCCCATAACGCCGCCGTATTCATCGGTAACGATCACCATATGGCTTCTCTGCTCCCGCATCAGCGTGAGCACGTCGTTTAAGGGCATCGTTTTATGCACGAATACCGGCTCCATCAGAGAGCCGAGGATATCGGCGTTCGGATTTTCGGTCAGATCCCGCATCACCAGATTGACGTGCAGGATCCCGATGATATTATCGATCGTATCCTTGTATACGGGGATGCGGGTATTAACGGAATTTAAAACAATGTTTAAAATTTCATCCCGATCGCTGTCGGCATCAATGGCAGAGATATCGACCCGGGGCGTGATGATCTCGTAGGCCTGCACCTCGTCGAAATCGAATGCGCTTTGGATCAGATCGCATTTTTCCTCGTCGATGACCCCTTCATCCTCCACGGTGTCCATAATGGTTTCCAATTCGTCTTCTGTGATGGCGGCATTATCCACGCCCCGTTTCCAAAGGTGCGAGAGCAGCTTGATGAGTCCGTCCACAATGATCACGATGGGCTTGGTGACGACCATCAGCGCATAAAGGGGGATCGCAAAGAGGGTGGAGAAGGTTTCCGGCATAGTTTTCACCACGACCTTCGGAACGATCTCGCCGCAGATCAAAACGATCACCGTCATGGCGAGAGTGGCGATCCATGCCTGATCGGAGCCCAGCAGACCAATCACGATCACCGTTGCAACAGATTCCGATGCGATATTCACCAGATTGTTGCCGATCAGAATGGTAGCCAATGCACTTTCATAGTTATTAAATATTTTATATGCCAGCTTGGAGGCGGTTGTTTTCTTTTCTTCGGCGGCATGCTTCAGCCGGAGCTCGTTCGCCGAGGCAAAAGCGATTTCCGAGGAGGAGAAAAAGGCAGACAGGATCAGGCAGATGATAATGATCAGGGCATTAACCATTTGCGGCACCCCCTTCCGCTTCTTCCTCGTCGTAGATCTCGCCCACCAGCTCCTCCAGGATATCTTCAACGGTAATGATCCCCAGGATCTTGCCGAAGGCCTGCACATAAGCAATATGGGTGCGGTTGGCGGAAAGGGTGCTCAAAAGATCATCCACCGGAGTGGAGGCGTTGATCATCGTGGCGCTCCGCATAAGCTGGCGCACGTGAAATTTTTCCTTTTTATAATGGCATTTTAAGAAGGCACGGATACTCAGGGTGCCAACCACCCAGCCCTCGCTGTTCACCACCGGCAAGCGGGAGTGTGTGGAATTACGGATCACCTCCAACACGGCCTCGTTGGAATCGTTTTCGTGGATATGAAGCACCCGATCCCAGGGCGTCATCACGTCTTTGGCGGTGCGTTCGGAAAATTCGATGGCGTTCTGCACCAATTCTTCCGTATCCTCGTCGATATCATTTTCTTCCACGAAGTTTCCGATGATCTCATAAAGCTCATCTTCGGTCACGGTGGGGGTGGCCTCCGCTCTTTTCTTAAAGGGACGGCTGACCCACTCGCTGATGGAGGAAAAGAAAACGCTGATCGGGGTTAATATTTTCATCAAAAAGACCAGGGAATCGGCAATTGCCAAAGCGAACCGCTCGTTGCATGCCTTGGCAAATGCTTTCGGAATCATTTCGCCGATCAAAAAGACCACCACGGTGGAGATCACGGTGGAAAGCGTTACCGCAAAATCGGGCATCGCCTCGATGCTGTCAAACAGCGTATAGGTAAAAACGGTGGAAAGCGTGGCGATCCCTGCGTGGGTCACGTTCGTGCCGATCAGCAGAGTGGTCAACGCCTTATCGAAATGATCCAGAATATAAATTACACGCTTGGCACGTTTATCGCCCTCCTCCGACCGATTCGTGATCCGAATCCGGTTCAGGGACGCTAAGGCGATCTCCGCACCGGCAAAATAACCTGCCAGTAATAATAAAGCTAAAATTGAAAGTAAATAACCCGCCGGACTGTCGTCCATTCAAAAACCAACTCCTCTTTTTCTGGTATTACTACTATTCTACCATATCTTTTTGATAATTACAACCATTTCATATCAATTCCATCCCGAACCGGGCGGTTGGCGGACATTTTATGTTGAAAAAATGGAATTTCTATGTTATAATAGTCGCAATGCGACTATTAATTTTGAAATGAAAGGAGCCGGTCTTCTATGGATCTTTTAGGCGGAAGCAGGGTGCTCGGCGTTTGCCGCCGAGCGGGCAATGCCATGGGCAGCGCCGCCCGGAAAAGCTTCCTTTTCCGCAAACGAAATATTCCGTTGAACGTTGAAGGCGCACGGTTGGCGCAAAGCCGGGGGAAATGCTCCGCTTTTTGCGTTCAGGCACTCGCCGGGAGCACGATCGGAGGCTGGCTTTATCAATATTGGGGCAGGCTGTTGGGCGGCTCCATAAAAGGCATCAGCCTTTTATTCGGGAATTTTTTCCTGCTTTCCGCCATCAATTTCGCCCTGGCGGGACGGTTCGGGATGGCGGCGTGTGCCGCAGCTGCGTTTCTGATCGCCTTGGCACTTTTTTGGGCGAAGGGAACCCCCGCTGATTGGCTGGAAAGCTCCCTGCCGGGGCGGATCGCCCTTCGAAAGGGCTATTCGCTGCCCCGGGCAAACCCCGCCCGAAGCGTAACCGTCTATCTGGCTCTTTGCGGCATCGTCGGCGGCGTGGCTGCCTGGAAATTCGGCTTGGTGATGGGCGGCGCCATAACGGTTGGCTTGGCGGCGGCGCCCGGCATCTTCGCTTTGCCGCCCCTTTGGACGCTTTGCCTTCTCTGCTTCATTTTGCCCCTGGCACCGACAACGGTTTGCTGGGCGATGAGCCTTATGATCGTGGTTTCCTATTTCTTCGGTCGTGCCTTTCGGCGGATGGAGGCGGTGCAATGGGACTGGACGGATCTTTTATTGCTGCTCTTTCCGATCCTTTGCGTGATTTCCACGGTGTTTTCGTTCCAAAGGGGGAATTCCCTAACGGTTCTGGTGATGTGGATGGGTCTGTTTATCTGCGTGTTTGCGGTGAAACGGATTTTGCGAGCGAAAAAGGATCTCTTTGCCGTTTTAGGCTCGCTGACTGCCGGCGCAACCCTGAGCGGGTTCATCGGGATCTGGCAATTCCTGTTCGGGGAGGCGGATATCACCTGGACGGACGCCAATTTGTTTTCCGACGTGGAATTGCGGGTCTACAGCACCTTTGAAAATCCCAACGTATACGGCGAATTTTTGCTGTTGATGATCCCCCTGGTAACGGCGATGGTGCTTTACGTGCGAAAACCCCTTTGGCGGTGGAGCCTTTTGGCGGTTGACGGGCTGTTACTGGTTAATCTGCTGGTCACCTATTCCCGGGGCTGCTACGTGGGCATTGCGCTGACAGCGCTTATTTTCCTCTGGCACTTCAGCAAAAAATGGCTGGTGGCGATTCTGATGGTCGGGCTGCCGGTGGGATTGGCGGTGATGCCCGCCACCGTGATGAAGCGGCTGATGAGTATTTTTGATCAAAGGGATAGCTCCACCAGCTACCGGATGATGATCTATATCGGAACCCTGGCGATGCTGAGTGATTATTTCTTCGGCGGCGTGGGGATGGGCGAGGAAGCCTTCAACAGCGTTTATCCGCTCTATGCCCTTTCCGGCGTCACAGCACCGCATCCCCATAGCCTGTTTTTCCAAATAACGGTGGCTTTCGGTGTGATGGGTTTGGTTTATATTCTGATCCTGATGGGCGCATTTCATTGGGAAATGAACCGCCACACCTTAAAAATGGAGCGGCGGGATCGGCTTTTGATGCTGGGCTTCGGCTCGCTGATCACCGGCTTTGCTTTGCAGAGTGTGTTTGATTATACCTGGTATAATTATCGGGTGTTCCAACTTTTCTGGATCGTTTTGGCCTTGGGCTTCGGAGCGGTTCGGTTCCTAAAAGGAGACAAAGAAAATGCTTAAACGAAAATGGACTTGGCTGGATACCGCCGTGCTCGTTCTGGTGATCCTGGCGATCGCCGCCGCAGCCTGGTATTTTACCCGGGGCAATAAAATCATTGCCGGCGAGCAGAACGCCTATACCGTAACGATGCGGTTTACCCGGGAAACGACCCATCCCACCGATTATTATCAGGTGGGGGATCAAATCTATCAAATCAATAAGACCCTGATCGGCGAGATCGTTTCATTGGAGGAAAAGGATCTGAAAACCGAAGAATTTAATCCGGCGACCGGCGAATATGAAGTGATCGTTGACCCATTGAAAAAGCAGGTCGAAATGAAGGTGAAGGCGAATGGAAACGTGAAGAGCGGCGTTTTAGTGGTGAACGGCGAAGAGCTTTACGTGGGTCAGAAGATTTATCCGCAGGGAAACAAAACCCGCTCAACGGTGGAGATCTGGGCGATTGAGGAGGTGGCTCAATCATGAAATTTTTAGATGATAAGGGTCGTTTATTCGGCAAGCTGAATCTCTTCGATCTTTTGGTGATCCTGATCATTCTGGGCGGCGCTGTCGGAATGGGCACCCGGCTCCTTCAAAAGAAGGATACGGCTTTAAATTATCAATCGGCTGTAACCCAAATGGAAGTGGAAAACTGTCCGGAGTATGTGGCGGAAGCCTTCCGGGTGGGGGACGTGCTTTATGAAAAGGGCGCAGAGCTCGGCACGGTAACGGCGGTTGAAGTTTTGCCCTACCAAAGCCTCGAATTATTAAACGACGGCACCTACCGGTATGTGGAACATAAGCTGAGCTTCACGGTGAAGCTGACCGTGGAAACCGACCGGTTGTCGGTCACGAAGGAAGGCGTTACCGTGAATACGCAGGAATGGCTGAACGGAACCCGCCATAATATTTCCAACGGCAAAACAACCTATAGTGGTATTATTCGGTCTGTTACAACGATTTAGACTCTCAAAAATGGCACCGACCGCAGAAAATGAGAGAATAATGAAGTGACTATCTATTTTTATTGCTTGATAAAATAGGTAGTCACTTCTTTTCTTTATTGCTTTTTTTAAAGGTAAAAACTCGGCTGATGCCGAGTTTTGAATGAAATTTTCTGCTATCCGCCAACTCGACCGCTTACCACGTCAAAAGAAAGAAAATCCGCTCCTTTGCTTAACGCAAAATCCGCTCCATTCTTTCTTTTTCCTTCTTGCCCCAACAAAACTTCGTTTTGCCGGGGTGCCCCCTTTTATACAGCGTCGGGTCATTTTGACGAAATCGGCACTCTTTTTTGTTCGTCGTGCGACATCAAAAAAAGGCGCCGACCTTTATTTCAGAAATTTTTCAGAAATATTTCTGAAATTTCGCAAAGGGTAAAAAGCGGAAAAATATTTCAGAAATTTATCAAAAGGCAAATCGCAAAAAATGCTTGCATTTTTTAAAAATGCGTGGTATACTCTATATGAACATTGAATAAAGGAGGTTCGTGAAACGCGAGCCTCTTTGTTTTTGCCCGAAAGGAGAGTTGAATGAAAGAGAATATTGCAGCCAGGGTGGAGCAATTAGCCAAGCCCGTTGCGGAAGGCTTCGGTTATGAACTCTTTGACGTTGAATATGTTAAAGAGGGGCCGGATTATTTTCTGCGGTTATTTATCACGGCGGAAAACGGCATCACGATCGAAGATTGCGAGGCGATGAGCCGAGCGATTGATCCTTTACTGGATGAGGCGGATCTGATCAGGGATCATTATTATCTGGAGGTTTCCTCGGTGGGGCTGGATCGTCCTTTGAAGAAGGAAAAGGATTTTCGCTTCTTTATGGGCGAACCCATTGAAGTGAAGCTGTTTCAACCCCTAAAGGGCAGCGATTATTGGGTGGGAACGCTCACCGGATATGAAAACGGGAAATTCACGTTACAAACGGAAAACGAAACCCTGGAGCTGGATTGCAAGGCGGCACGCCTGATCCGTCCATGGGTAGATTTTAATTGAAATACGGAGGATAAAGGAAAAAGAAATGAAGAATGCAGAATTTTTTAAAGCGTTGGATCTGATCGAGGCGGAAAAAGGAATTCCGGCAGATTATATGATGGAAAAGGTGGAGGCGGCATTGCTCGCCGCCGTTAAGCGGGCATACGGCACCGCCGATAACGCCGAGGTGATCATCAATCGGGATAAAAACGAGATCAAATTGGTGCAGATCAAAACCGTGGTGGAAAAGGTGGAGGATCCCGTTTCGGAGATTTCTCTGGAGGAAGCCCATGATACCGTTTCCAAGCGGCTGAAGCCGGGCAGCGAGTGCAAGATCGAGATCAAGACCAAGGAATTCGGCAGAATTGCCGCCCAGAACGCAAAGCAGGTGATCATCCACGGCATCCGGGACGGTGAGCGTGGCTTGCTTTATCAGGAATTCAACAGCAAGGAAAGCGAGATCCTCTCCACCGTTGTGAATCGGGTGGAGCCCAACGGCAATGCGATTCTGGATATCGGCAAGAGCCAGGCAATGCTGATCAAAAACGAGCAGATCCCCGGCGAAACTCTGAACCCCGGCGATCACGTGAAGATCTACGTGGTGGAGGTGCGTTCCGCCCAGAAAGGACCCCAGATTTTGATCTCCAGAACCCATCCCGGTCTGGTGAAACGGCTCTTTGAACTCGAGGTGCCCGAGATTTTTGACGGCTCCGTGGAGGTGAAGAGCATTTCCCGGGAGGCCGGAAGCCGCACCAAGATCGCCGTTTATTCCCACGATGAAAACGTGGATCCCGTGGGCGCATGCATCGGGAACCGGGGTCAGCGGATCACCAAGATCTGCGATGAATTAAAGGGCGAAAAAGTGGATATCATTCGCTATAGTGAGAATCCGGAGGAATATATCGCCTCCGCTCTGGCACCCGCAAAGGTTCTGAGCGTGGCCGCCGATGAAAACGAGCATACCTGCGTGGTGGTTGTGAGCGATGATCAGCTTTCTCTGGCGATCGGCAGAGAAGGGCAAAATGCCCGTCTGGGCGCCAAGCTCACCGGCTATAAAATCGATATCAAACCCCTTTCCAAAGTAGGTGAATAATTCTTGAGCAAAGAGAAAAAGATCCCGATGCGGATGTGCCTTTGTTGCCGGGAAATGAGCCCCAAGCGGGAGCTGGTTCGGGTGGTTATGAATAAAGAGGGCGTGATTGCGGTGGATCTCACCGGCAAGGCGCCGGGCAGAGGGGCTTATCTCTGCCGCCGACCCGAATGCGTGAAAAAGCTCAGTAAGACCCGGGCATTGAACAAATGCTTCGGACGGGAGGTTCCGGAGGAAGTTTACGTTCAACTGCAAAAGGAGCTGATCGGGAATGAATCATAAATTTTTAACGACCTTGGGTCTTGCCCGGCGGGCGGGAAAACTGACCTACGGAAACGATAAGACCATCGAGGCATTGGGCAGCACCGCCGTTCTGCTGATCGCAGAGGATTGTGCGCCCAGAACGCTGAGGAATGCAGAACGGACTGCGGCGGAACAAAACGTTCCGGTGGTTCGGATTCCGTTTACTAAAGAATGCTTGGGAAGTGCCATCGGCACCAAGCCGGTTTGTCTGGTGGGGATCACCGATCAAGGCTTTGCCGCTTCCCTGATGAAACATATTGAAGGGGGTATCTGATTTGGAACTGAAATACAGAGTTCACGAATTTGCCAAAGACCTGAACCTTAAAAGCAATGAGGTAATGGAGCTTTTAAACCGATTAGAACCGAAGGAACGCACCCATATGGCGGTTTTGACCCTGGGTGAGTTGGATTACCTTTTTAACTATTATACCAAAAGGGATCAGGTTGAAAATTTCAACGCTTATTTTGAATTGGCGAATCGACCGGATCCGGAAGGAAAGCCGAAGAAGGAGGCTGCCGCAAAGGCGGAAGAGCCCAAGAAGGAAGAGCCCAAGAAGGAAGAAGCGAAGCAAACCGGTCCTCGGCTGATCGCCAAGGCGGAGCCGCCGAAGGAGGCAAAGAAGCCTGCGGCGAAAAAGGCAGAAAAAACTGCCGCCGGGAAGGCGAAAAAGCCTGCGCCGAAAAAGGCGGAAAAACCGGCTGTGAAGCCGCCGGTGAAGCCTGCTGCAAGCCCCAAGAAGAAGTAAAAAGGTACTCGTCAGGTGCAAAGATACGAGCGCACCGTTCGGGTGGTGGATACCCGCTCCAACGATGTGAACCTCGGCAAATACGACGATAAGCTGATGGATTTGGCGAGCAGCCACGAAAGCCGCAATACCTTTGCTTCCAAGCAGAAGATCCAAAAGAAGAAGGATTGGCAGAAGCAGGGTCAATACGGGATGAAGAAAAAGAAGGAGACCGAAGCCGAGCGGCTGAAGCGGATCGAGCTGCAGCGCAAGCAGGCGAAGATGAAGATCCAGGTGCCCGACGAAATTTCCGTTGGCGAGCTGGCTCTGCGGATGAAGGTGAACGTGGCGCAGGTGGTCAAAAAGCTGATGACCTTAGGGATTATGGCAAGCGCCTCGCAGGTGATCGATTATGATACCGCCTATCTGGTGGCGGAGGAATTTGATATCCGGGTGGAAAAGGAAGTGATCCTTTCCATTGAGGATCGGCTGATCGACGATCGGGAGGATCAGGAAAACGAGCTGCAGGGTCGTTGCCCCGTTGTTGTGGTAATGGGTCACGTTGACCACGGTAAAACCTCCCTGCTGGATGCCATCCGAAACACCAGCGTAACCAGCGGCGAAGCCGGCGGGATTACCCAGCATATCGGCGCTTATAAGGTGAAATGCAACGGGGAGGATATCACCTTCCTGGATACGCCGGGTCATGCCGCCTTCACCGCAATGCGTGCCCGGGGCGCATCCGTTACGGATATTGCCATTCTGGTGGTGGCGGCAGACGACGGGATTATGCCCCAGACGGTGGAGGCC
>CAZIQE010000105.1:0-2304 GCA_964541385.1 uncultured Eubacteriales bacterium
GCTCTTTCGTTAGTGCTCGGAATGCTGACGACCATTATATTCAGCATTAAAGCATATGGCGATGAAGACGTTTCATCTATGCAAAATGAGCTGGACGATCTGATCGCAAAGCGGGAAAAATTAGAAAAAGAACTGGATTCAATCGCCGGGAAGAAGGACGCCGCCTTAGAGCAAAAGGATCTGATTGATCGGCAAATCAATTCTTTGAATGATGAAGTAGAGCTTTTAAACACAATGGTGGATGATCTTTCTGATGAATTGGATGCCAGCGAAGAAAAATTAGAAGAAGCGGAATCTGTTTTGGATGAGCAAACCCTTCGTGCCAAAGAGCGTGTTCGGGCGATGTATGAATTGGGGAGCACTTCTTATGCTGAAATAATTTTGAATTCAAAATCGTTGCACGATTTTGTTGCCAGAATTGAATTAGTCAAACAAATGGCGTCCTACGATAAAAAAGTGATCGAGGAGCTGAAAGAAACCAAAAATACCATTCAAACCGAAACCGAAAAAATCAAAGCGAATAAGGAAAACCAGGAAAAGGCATTGAATCAACTCGAAAACAATATGTCTTCCTTGGAAAAGAAAAAGGATCAAAGCGAAAATTTGATCGAAACATTCAATAAAAAAACCGAAGCTAATTTGAAGGCGATCGAAGAAGCGGAAAAAGCGGAAGCGCAATTGCAGGCCGAGATTCGTGAGGCTATATCGAATAGCTCAAACGAAAGCTTCGTCGGCGGGCAGTTTCAATGGCCTGTGAACGGTTATTATACGATTACCGACGTTTTCGGCTATCGTACGCACCCGATTACCGGCGTTTATAAGATGCATACCGGTGTTGACATCAGCGGCAGCGGTATTCGCAATAAACCGATTCTGGCAGCTAATAGCGGGACGATCCTGAAAGCGGGATCTAACCGTGCATACGGCAATTACGTTGTGATCGATCATGGCGGCGGCTATACAACACTCTATGGCCATGCCGACTCATTAAACGTGAGTATCGGACAATCCGTGTCCAGAGGAGATACGATTGCATACGTTGGCTCCACCGGCTATTCAACCGGGCCGCATCTCCATTTTGAAGTAATGCAGAACGGAAACTATATCAATCCGTTGTCCTATTTCAGTTATAATTTTAAATTTACCTAAAGTGAGGCTTTATGAGAAGAAAAGTTGAATTAGGAACCGTTATCTTTTTTGTCGTTGCCGCCGTTATGGTAACCGGTGTAGCGATGTATATGTATATGGCTCATATGGTGGAACGCACCACGGGGCAGAGTGCTATTTTTGAAAAATTGAGCCGTGTAAACCAGGTGGTGAATAACCGATACGTTGGGAAAATTGATGAAGAAGCCGCCATGGACGCTTTGATCAGCGGTTACGTTGACGGAATCGATCAATACGGCGTTTATTTAAATAAAACGGGATATCTCGAATTTAAAAAATCTGCCGAAGGAAAAAGCTCCGGAATCGGAGCCACTGTGAAATACGTTGCATCCACCGGATATTTGAAGATCACCAGAGTTATTAGCGGCTCCCCTTGTGATAAGGCGGAGCTTTTGGCGGGAGATGTGATCTCCAAGATCAATAACGTGGATCTTTCAACGATCAGTTATACAGAGGCTACTAATCAATTGAAGGCACCGGTTGGAACTGCCATTAAGCTTACTGTTTTGCGTGGAGATGAAACGTTTAATGAAACGGTTACTGTTTTGGAATATACCGCCTCTACTGTTTTAGGCGAGATGATCGGAACAAAGATCGGATATGTTTCGATCAGCGAATTTGACGTTAATACTGCCGCCGATTTCAAGGCGCAGGTGGAATCGTTAAAGGAATCCGGAGCAACCTCCTTTATTTTTGACGTTCGCAATAATACGGGCGGCTCCCTGAAGGCCGTGACCGAAATTTTGGATTATATTTTGCCGGAGGGCGTTATATGCTCTGTTAAAGATAAGAACGGCGAAAAAACAGAGTATTCGTCTGAGGCAAGCTGTATGACGGAAAAAATGGTTGTTTTAATCAATGGTGAAACCTATAGCGGCGGGGAATTATTTGCCGCTGCCGTCCGTGATTATCATTACGGAACCTTAGTGGGAACAACGACCTACGGCAAAGGAATGGCGCAGGAAGTGATTCCCTTGGGGGATGATTCGGCGTTGTATCTTTCAACCAATTTGTATTATCCGCCGAACGGCATTAATTTTGATGGGATCGGCGTTTTGCCGGATCAGGAAGTAATGATGCCGGCTGATATGGAAGAACGATTTTATGAGCTTACCCCCGGGGAAGATCCCCAATTGC
>CAZIQE010000106.1:0-4992 GCA_964541385.1 uncultured Eubacteriales bacterium
CCGCCTTCTGCCCGATTTCAAAGATCAATTCTTTATTCTGATAAGGGGAAACCGTCAGCGTGGTGGCAATGGCGGTGTAGCCCTGCTCCGCCGCATAGCGGGCAGTTTCCTCCAAGCGAATGGCATAGCAAAAGGCGCATCGGTTTTCAATATCGTGGCAAACGGCCTTGGTAAACCGCTTTAATCCGTATTCATCCTGCACCGTCAGCGAAAGTCCGATGCTTTGGGCATATTCGATCAGGGTATCCCGCCGGGTGCGGTATTCCATATAGGGATGGATATTGGGGTTATACCAAAAGCCCGTGGGCTCCAGCCCTTCCTCCCGCAGTTGCTTCACGCAAGCCACGGCGCAGGGTGCGCAGCAGATGTGTAATAATAGCTTTTCCATATTCGATCCTCTCTTTTCCTTTATTCTACAATAAAATTGCGCTCTTTTCAAGCCTTTCCCTTGAAAAGGGCGGGGGAGTACGCTATAATAAGGGGCAGAAAAGAGGCGAGATCTTCTATGAATTTATATTTAAAAGGCGTAAAGAACGGCCTGCCCATCGGGCTGGGCTATCTTTCCGTTTCCTTTGCTTTCGGGGTGGCGGCGGTTCACGCCGGCTTGCCCATTTGGGCGGCGGTGGCGATCTCTATGACGAATCTGACCTCCGCCGGGCAGTTGGCGGGGTTGGGCGTGATTGCGGCATCCGGCAGTATGATCGAAATGGCGCTGACCCAGCTGGTGATCAACCTGCGCTATGCCTTGATGTCCGTTTCCCTTTCCCAAAAACTGGATGAGAGCGTGAAGCCGCTCCAACGGCTGGGCGTGGCGTTCGGGAATACCGATGAGATCTTTGCGATGGCGATCAATGCTCCGGAGCCCTTAAAGGCACGCTATTTTTACGGTCTGATGACGCTCCCTTATATCGGTTGGGCGGGTGGCACGCTTCTGGGTGCCGCTGCGGATCAGATCCTGCCCGCCTCGGTGCTTTCCGCCTTGGGCGTGGCGATCTACGGAATGCTGGTGGCGGTTGTGGTGCCCGCCTCCCGAAAAAGCAAAACGGTGGCTTTGGTGGTGCTCATCGCCGTTATGCTGAGCAGCGCTTTTAAATGGATCCCCGGCTTGAATACGGTCTCCGGCGGATTCAGCATCATTATCTGCGGGTTGATCGCCGCAACGGTGGGTGCGCTGGTGCGCCCGGTGGAGGGAGAAGAATGAGCACGTTAAAAATCATCCTCTATATTCTGGTGATGGCAGGCGTCACCTATCTGATCCGGATGCTGCCTTTGGCGATCTTCCGCAAAAAGATCACCAATCGCTTTGTTCGTTCCTTTTTATACTATATCCCGTATGCGGTTTTGTCGGCAATGGTTTTCCCCGCCATTTTAGAATCCACCTCCTCCGTCCTTTCCGGGGCTGTGGGCTTAAGTGTGGCATTGCTCGCTTCCTTTTTGGGATTGGAGCTGTTGCCGGTGGCTCTGCTTTCCTGCGCCGGCGTCTTCCTATGCGAACTAATAGCGAGGTTCCTCTGATGACTGTCAAAAAAGGCACCGACCGCAGAAAATGAGTGAATAATAAAGTGACTACCTATTTTTATTGCTTGATAAAATAGGTAGCCACTTCTCTTTTTGATTGTTCTTTTTAAAGGTAAAAACTCGGCTGTAGCCGAGTTTTGAATGAAATTTTCTGCTATCCGCCAAAACGCTCTCTACCGTACCTATGTACGCCGACGAGAATGTTTTGACGAATTCGGCACTCTTTTTTGAGAGTCACCCAGTATGTTAAAAATATGTAAAAGAATCATTTTCCAGTCAAATTTCGGTTGACATCTCGGTAATAAATGGTATAATTGTATACAATTATACCTAAAGGAGGCGCATACAATGTTGGAACTCTCCAATAACAGCCATTTGCTGGAAGATGAAACCTATAAATTTGAATTGCAAGATGTGGAAGCTCCGAAGCTTTACCGTGATTTATATAGTTATAAAGAAATTCCCAAGGTATCCTTTAACCATCGGCGGGTGCCGTTGGGGATGCCGAAGGAGATCTGGATCACGGATACCTCCTTGCGGGACGGGATGCAGTCGGTAGAGCCCTATACGGTGGAGCAGATCGTGGAGATCTATAAACTGCTTTCCAGGCTGGGCGGTCCCTATGGGATCATCCGCCAAACGGAGATGTTTGTTTACAGCGAAAAGGATCGTGAGGCGCTGCGCCGCTGCCAGGAGCTGGGTCTGCGTTTTCCGGAGATCACCACCTGGATCCGAGCCAATAAGGAAGATTTTAAGCTGGTGAAGGATCTGAACGTGCGGGAAACGGGCATTTTGGTTTCCTGCAGCGACTATCATATCTTCAAAAAACTGAAAATGACCCGCCGTCAGGCGATGGATCAGTATCTCTCCGCCGTGGGGCAGGCGTTTGAAGCCGGGGTAATGCCCCGTTGCCATCTGGAGGATATTACCCGAGCCGATTTCTATGGATTTGTGGTTCCCTTTGTGAACGAATTGATGAAGATGAGCCGGGATGCGGGCATTCCGGTGCGGATCCGTGCCTGCGATACGATGGGCTACGGGATTCCCTATACCGAGGCGTCCCTGCCCCGAAGCGTTGCCGGCTTGATCTACGGTCTGCAGCATTATTCCGACGTGCCCAGCGAGCTTTTGGAATGGCACGGTCATAATGATTTTTATATGGCGGTTGCCAACGCCTCCACAGCCTGGCTATACGGAGCCAGCGCCGTGAACTGCTCCCTTTTGGGCATCGGCGAGCGAACCGGAAACGTGCCTCTGGAGGCGATGGTGATGCAGTATGCCTCCCTGCGGGGCTCTCTGGACGGGATGGATCCCCGGGTGATCACCGAGATCGCCGACTATTTCAAGCGGGAGATCGGCTATGAAATTCCCGTGATGACGCCGTTTGTCGGCAGGAGCTTCAATATGACCAAGGCGGGCATCCACGCCGACGGTCTTTTGAAGGACGAAGAGATTTATAATATTTTCGATACCAAAAAAATTCTGAATCGGTCTGCAACGGTTATGATCGGCAAAACCTCCGGCTTGGCAGGCATTGCCTATTGGATCAATGATAACTACCGTCTGTCCGGTGCGGATGCGGTGGATAAACGCAGCGAATTGGTAGTGAAAATGAAAGAATGGATCGATCGGGAATATGAAGGCGGCAGGCAGACCGCCCTCTCCGTCCATGAGCTGGAGAGCAAGATCGAAGAATTTTCCGGCGGGAAGCTGAAAGGAGAAGCGTAAATGCTCGAACATAAAAATTATTCTCTGGCGGATCAGGTTTTCGAACAGCTCGAATCCCAGATCCTTTGCGGGCAATATGCCCGGGGCGAAATTTTAACGGAAATGAAGCTTTGCGAGTCTATGGGCGTGAGCCGCACCCCCATTCGGGAGGCGCTGCGCCGCCTTCAGCAGGAGCATCTGCTGGAGGATACCGGCAAGGGCTTGAAGGTATTGGGGATCACCAAAGCCGATCTGGGCGATATTATGGAAGTGCGCCTTCGGATCGAAGGGCTGGCGGCAGCCCGTGCTGCCGCACGGATCACCGATGAGGAATTGGAAAATCTCCGGGAAACGGTGGATCTGCAGGAGTTTTATTTCACCAAAAAGGATTCGGATCATATCAAAGCGATGGATAGTAAATTCCACGAGCTGATCTATCTTTATTCCGGCAGTACCGTTTTTTACGATACCCTGACCCCCTTGCATAATAAGGCGCAGCGCTATCGCAAGGCTTCGGTGGAGAACCGAAGCAGGGCAAAGGATTCCGTGCAGGAGCACCGAGCCATTTATGAGGCATTGGCAGCCCGGGATCCGAAGCTGGCGGCGCAAAAAATGCTGGAGCACACCATGAATGCGAAAGAACGTATTTTGAAAGGATAAAACAATGGGACTGACAATTGCGCAAAAGATCATCAAAGAACATCTGGTGAAAGGGGAGATGATCCCCGGAACCGAAATCGCTCTGCGGATCGATCAAACCTTAACCCAGGACGCCACCGGAACGATGGCGTATCTTGAATTTGAAACGATGGGCATTGAGCGGGTGAAAACCGAGCGGAGCGTGGCGTATATCGACCATAACACCCTGCAATCCGGTTTTGAAAATGCCGATGACCATCGGTTCATTCAATCCATTGCCAAGAAACACGGCATCTATTTTTCCCGCCCCGGCAACGGCATCTGCCATCAGGTGCATCTGGAGCGGTTCGGGATCCCCGGCAAAACCCTGATCGGCTCCGATAGCCATACCCCCACCGGCGGCGGCATCGGAATGTTGGCGTTCGGCGCAGGCGGCTTGGACGTGGCGGTTGCGATGGGCGGCGGTGCGTACTATATCACGATGCCGAAAATGATCAAAGTGAACCTGACCGGCAAACTGCGCCCCTTCGTTTCCGCAAAGGACGTGAGCCTTGAGATTCTGCGGATCCTTTCGGTGAAGGGCGGCGTGGGCTATATCGTGGAATGGGGCGGCGAAGGCATTAAGACCCTTTCGGTTCCCGAGCGTGCCACGATCACCAATATGGGCACCGAGCTGGGTGCCACCACCTCGATTTTCCCCTCCGATGAGGTAACGGAAGCCTTCTTGAAGGCAGAGGGCAGGGCGGAGGATTATCGCCCCCTGCAAAGCGATCCCGATGCGGAATACGATCGCATCATTGATATTGATCTTTCCACGTTGGAGCCCTTAATCGCTTGCCCCCATAGCCCCGATAACGTTGTAAAGGTTTCTTCCTTGAAGGGCACAAAGGTGGATCAGGTCTGCATCGGCTCCTGCACCAATTCCTCTTTGATGGATATGCTGAAGGTTGCCGCCTTATTGAAAGGCAAGATCATTATGCCGGGCGTGAGCCTTTCCATCTCTCCCGGCTCCAAGCAGGTATTAACGATGCTGGCAGATTGCGGAGCCTTAACGGATATTCTGGCGAGCGGTGCCCGGCTTTTGGAATGTGCCTGCGGCCCCTGCATCGGGATGGGCTTTTCGCCCAA
>CAZIQE010000107.1:0-7902 GCA_964541385.1 uncultured Eubacteriales bacterium
GCCCCGGGAGGTGCCGGTTTCTTTTGCAACGGCCTCCCGCTTCACTTCCTCTTCTTTGCGAAGGTGCAAACTGAAGAGCCCCCGCACCGTATCTTCTTTGATATTTTCGATCATCGCATCAAAAATATCATAGCTCTGAAACTTAAATTCCGTAACCGGATCCCGCTGACCGTAGGCCTCCAGACCAATGCCCTGGCGCAGATCATCCATATTGTCGATATGGTTCATCCAGTTGCGATCCACGCTCCGGAGCATCACCACCCGCTCGGCTTCCCGCATCACGTCTGCGCCCAGCTCGGCCTCCTTGGCGGCATAGGCATCCCGTGCCTTCTGCTGAACGGTTTCTTCCACCTCTTCGGCGTTCAAATGGATCAATTCATCGGCATTATAGCGGAGATCCTCCGGTCGCAGGATCATTCCGTCCAGATTCTGATGAAGCTCTTCAAGGTTCCAGGCGGCGGTATCCTCGCCTGCCACATAGCGAGCCACTTCGTTATGCACAAAATCGTGCAGCATCTTCCCGATGGTTTCGGTCAGATCCATATTATCCAGCACCTGAGAGCGTTGCTGATAGATCAGCTCCCGCTGCTTATTCATCACGTCATCGTATTCCAGAACGTGTTTTCTGCGGGCAAAGTTGTTGCTCTCCACCCGCTCCTGGCTCTTTTCGATCACGCCGGTGAGGATTTTTGCATCAATGGGCATATCCTCCGGCAGGCGCAGGGTATTCATCACGGTGTTCACCCGTTGTCCGCCGAAAAGCCGCATCAGATCATCCTCCAGAGAAAGATAGAACCGGGTGGAGCCGGGATCCCCCTGCCGTGCGGCACGACCTCGGAGCTGGTTATCGATCCGGCGGGATTCATGGCGTTCCGTGCCCAGGATAAAGAGCCCGCCCGCCTGCCGCACCCGCTCGGCCTCCGTTTGGATTTTTTCCTTATGGGCGGCAAGGGATTCCTGGAAGAATTTCCGTGCCTCCAAAACCGTTTCGTCCTGGGTCTCCGCATATCCGGTGGCATCGGAGATCACTTCCTCCTCGTAGCCTTTCTTCCGGAGCTCCTCCCGTGCCAGATATTCCGCATTTCCGCCCAGCATAATATCGGTTCCGCGCCCCGCCATATTGGTGGCGATGGTCACGGCGCCGAACTGACCCGCCTGAGCGATGATCTGGGCTTCCTTTTCGTGGTGCTTGGCGTTGAGCACCTGATGGGGGATGCCCTGCTTGCGCAAAAGTCCGCTCAGGATTTCACTCTTTTCGATCGAGATCGTTCCCACCAACACCGGCTGACCCTTTGCGTGGCACTCGGCGATCTGCTGGATCACGTTCAGGAATTTGCCCTTTTCGGTTTTAAAAACCATGTCGGGAAGATCATTGCGGATATTCGGTCGGTTGGTGGGAATTTCCACCACGTCCAGCGCATAGATATGCCGGAATTCGTCTTCCTCGGTCAGAGCGGTACCGGTCATACCGGAAAGCTTTTTATAAAGACGGAAATAATTCTGCAGGGTGATGGAGGCGAGCGTCTTGCTCTCCTTTTCCACCTTCACGTTTTCCTTGGCTTCAATGGCCTGATGCAGACCCTGATTATACCGGCGACCGTACATAATACGCCCGGTAAACTCGTCCACGATCAGCACCTGTCCTTCTTTCACAACATAGTCGATATCCCGGTGCATGATCCCCCGTGCCTTCAAGGCCTGGTTGATATGATGGCTGATCTCCATATTGGCGGGGTCTGCCAGATTTTCCAGATGGAAGAATTCCTCCGCCTTGTCAACGCCTTTGGCGGTGAGGGTCACGCTCTTGTTTTTTTCCTCGATAACGTAATCGGCGTCTTTGAGCTCTGCGTGCTGCTCCTTGGTCAGATAGCGACCCATCAAAATTTCATCATATTCGCTTTTGGCATATTTATCGTAATCCGCCTTCTCATCGGTGCGAACGGCTTTGAAGGGGCGCAATCCCTTCACAAATTTATCTGCCAGATGGTAAAGCTCCGTGGATTGTGCGCCCTGACCGCTGATGATCAGCGGGGTGCGGGCTTCGTCGATCAGAATGGAGTCCACCTCGTCCACAATGGCGAAGGCATGGCCTCGCTGGGTCTGGTTGGCTTTATAAAGAGCCATATTATCCCTTAGATAATCGAACCCGAATTCGTTATTGGTTCCGTAGGTGATATCCGCCGCATAAGCCGCCCGTTTTTCGTCCGGAGTCATACCGTTGATCACCAAACCTACCTTCAAGCCCAGATAGCGGTAGACCTTGCCCATCCATTCGCTGTCACGCTGCGCCAGATAATCGTTCACCGTAACAACGTGTACACCCTCGCCGGTCAGAGCGTTCAGATAGGCGGGCAGGGTGGCAACCAAGGTTTTTCCTTCGCCGGTCTTCATTTCGGCGATTCTGCCCTGATGCAAAACGATACCGCCGATCAACTGCACCGGATAGTGCTTCATCCCCAGAACCCGCCAACTGGCCTCCCGCATAACGGCAAAGGCGTCGGGCAGGATATCGTCAACCGTTTCGCCGCCCGCCAGCCGTTTCTTTAAAAGATCGGTCTGGCTTTTCAATTCTTCCTCGCCCATGGCGGCGTAATGCTCCTCTTTCGAGAGGATCAGATCAACTGTCGGCTGAATATTTTTGAGCTCCCGATCGGAATGGGAACCGAATAATTTTGAAAATAAACCCATGAATTTCGCTCCTTATCGATAGTCAATGCGGCTATTATATCATAAAATTTACAACTTTTCTACTACTATCTTATGAAATTTTTATAACAATTGGAAAAAATGGAAAAAATAGAAAAGAAAGATTGCAAAATTCCTAAAATAATGGTATGATATCCATTGGTAAATTATAATTATCTATAAAGGAGATCGTGTTATGGCATACAACAAGAAAACGGTTGACGACATCAACGTGAAAGGCAAGAACGTTCTGGTTCGCTGCGATTTCAACGTGCCCCTGAAAAACGGTGTGATCACCGATGAAAACCGCATCAATGCGGCTCTGCCCACCATCAGGAAATTGATTGCAGACGGCGGACGGGTGATCCTCTGCTCCCATATGGGCAAGCCCAAGGGCGAGCCCAAGCCCGAATGCAGTCTGGCTCCCGTTGCCGCCCGCTTGAGCGAGAAGCTGGGCAAGGAAGTGGTGTTTGCCGCCGATGATAACGTGGTTGGCGAAAATGCAAAGGCCGCCGTTGCCAATATGAAAGACGGCGACGTTGTTCTTCTGCAAAACACCCGCTACCGTGCCGAGGAAACCAAAAACGGCGAAGCCTTCAGCGCAGAGCTGGGCTCGCTTGCCGATATCTTTGTGAACGATGCATTCGGCACCGCTCACCGTGCGCATTGCTCCACCGTCGGCGTTGTTTCCCATGTGAAGGAAGCCGTTGCCGGCTATCTGATCGGAAAGGAACTGAAATATCTGGGCAACGCAGTAGATGCTCCCGCCCGTCCTTTCGTAACCGTTCTGGGCGGTGCGAAGGTCGCCGATAAGCTCACCGTGATCGAAAATCTTTTGAATAAGGCAGATACTCTGATCATCGGCGGCGGTATGGCGTATACCTTCCTGGCAGCCAAGGGCTATTCCGTCGGCACTTCTCTTCTGGATGAAGAAAAGATCGAATATTGCAAGGAAATGATGAAAAAAGCAGAAGAAAAGGGCGTGAAGCTCCTTCTGCCCGTAGACTGCACCGTTGCGGCAGGCTTCCCCGATCCAATCGATGCCGAGATCGCCGTTGAGACCGTGGACGCCGATAAGATTCCCGCCGATAAGATGAGTTTGGATATCGGTCCCAAAACGGCAGAGCTCTTTGCCGAAGCTGTTAAGAACGCCAAAACCGTTGTTTGGAACGGACCGATGGGCGTGTTCGAAAATCCCATTCTGGCAAAAGGCACTCTGGCAGTTGCAAAGGCAATGGCTGAAACCGATGCCGTAACCGTGATCGGCGGCGGCGATAGTGCGGCGGCTGTGAACTCTATGGGCTTTGGCGATAAGATGACCCATATCTCCACCGGCGGCGGTGCTTCTCTGGAATTTCTGGAGGGCAAGGAGCTGCCCGGAATTGCGGCTCTGAACGATAAATAAGAACATTAAAAAGGGTGGGAGCGATCCCACCCTGAATAACATTTAAGGAGAAAATAAAATGAGAAAATATGTGATTGCCGGCAACTGGAAAATGAATAATACCCCCGCTGAAACCACCGCTCTGATCAACGCAATGAAACCCTTGGTGGCGGATGCGAAATGTGATGTGGTTTTGTGTGTTCCCTATGTGGATATCGCCGCCGCCGTTGATGCCGCTAAAGGCTCTAATATCAAGATCGGTGCCGAGAACGTGCATTGGGAAGAAAAGGGCGCTTATACCGGCGAGATCAGCGCAAAAATGCTGAAAGCCTGCGGCGTGGAATACGTTGTGGTCGGTCATAGCGAACGCCGCCAGTATTTCGGCGAGACCGATCAAACGGTGAATCTGCGCACTCTGGCGGCTTTGAACGCCGGGCTCAAAACCATCGTCTGCGTGGGCGAAACGCTGGAGCAGCGTAACCTCGGTTATACCGAAACGCTTTTGAAATATCAAACCAAGATGGCTCTGACCAATGTGACCGAAGAGCAGTTGAAAAACGTGATCATCGCCTATGAGCCCGTTTGGGCGATCGGCACCGGCGTAACCGCCACCGATGAGCAGGCGGATGAGGGCAACGGCTTTGTCCGTGCCGCCGTGGCAGAGCTGTTCGGTGCTGCCGCCGCCGAGGAGCTCACCGTTCAATACGGCGGTTCCATGAATGCGAAAAATGCCGAAGGGCTGCTGGCAAAGAAAAACGTCGACGGCGGCTTGATCGGCGGTGCTTCTCTGAAGGCCGAGGATTTTTCCGTTGTGGTGCATGGAGTGAAGTAAGATGAGTAAAAAACCTCTTGTTCTTTGTATTCTGGATGGGTTCGGCAATAATCCCGAAACCAGGGGGAACGCCATCTATTCCGCCAAGACCCCGAACATCGATGCTTTGAAGGAATCCTGCCCGGTCACGGCGATCGGTGCCTCCGGAATGGATGTGGGTCTGCCCGACGGTCAGATGGGCAACAGCGAAGTGGGTCATACCAATATCGGTGCCGGCAGGGTCGTATATCAGGAGCTCACCCGGATCACCAAGAGCACCATAGACGGTGATTTCTTTGAAAATGAAGCATTGATGGGCGCAATGAAAAACGCCGAAAAGAACGGCACCGCCCTGCATCTGATGGGTCTTTTGTCCGATGGCGGCGTGCATAGCCATAATAGCCATCTTTACGCTTTATTGGAAATGGCAAAACGCCACGGCTTGGAAAAGGTGTACGTCCATTGCTTTTTAGACGGTCGTGACGTTGCGCCCACCAGCGGTGCGGATTTTGTTGCCGAAGCCGCCGCAAAATGTAAGGAGATCGGCGTCGGCGAGATCGCAACCGTGATGGGTCGTTATTACGCAATGGATCGGGATAACCGATGGGAACGGGTCGAAAAGGCCTATGCCGCCCTTTGCTATGGGGAAGGCATTCAGAATCCCGATCCCGTTGCCGCTATCAAGGCATCCTATGAAACCGTGGATGCCGAGGGGAAGAATGTCACCGATGAATTCGTGGTTCCCACCGTCTGCAAGGAGGGTGCCGCCGTTTCCGCCAACGATAGCGTGATCTTCTTCAATTTCCGCCCGGACCGTGCCCGGGAGATCACCCGCACCTTCGTGGATCCCGATTTTAAGGGATTTGAGCGGAAGAACGGATTTTTCCCGCTCTACTACGTCTGTATGACCCAGTATGATGCTTCGATGCCCAACGTGCACGTGGCGTTTAAGCCCCAGTCCCTGGAGAATACGCTGGGTGCCTATCTTGCCGCTCACGGCAAAACCCAACTGCGGATCGCCGAGACCGAAAAGTATGCCCACGTAACCTTCTTTTTTAACGGCGGTGTTGAAACCGTTTCGGAAGGGGAGGATCGTGAACTGATCGCTTCTCCCAAGGTGGCAACCTATGATCTCCAGCCGGAGATGAGCGCACCGGAGGTTTGCGAAAAGGTGGTTCATCATATCGAAAGCGGGAAATACGATGTGGTGATCCTGAACTTCGCCAATTGCGATATGGTGGGGCATACCGGCGTATTTGAAGCCGCCGTGAAGGCGGTTGAAGCGGTGGATACCTGCGTAGGCAAGGTGGCGGATGCCGTGAAGAAAATGGATGGCGCACTCTTCGTTACCGCCGACCACGGCAACGCCGACCGAATGGTGGATGCAGATGGCTCTCCCTTCACGGCGCATACCACCAATCCCGTGCCGTTTATCGTTTATAACTATCCCTGCAAATTGCGGGAGGGCGGCCGCCTCTGCGATATCGCCCCAACGATGCTGGAATGGCTGGAGCTGGAGATCCCCGCCGAAATGACCGGCAAATCTCTTTTTGAATAATTCACAGAATATTCATTGACTATAAATTTTAAATGGTATAAGATAATAAAAGCGACTCTGTAAGAGTCGCTTTTACCCTTATGGTTTCGATTTTTAACGACGCTTTAGCGGAAAGATGCCGTTCTAAACCACATTGGGTTCGACTCTCCTCACCTTATCCTTTGAAAGGAGAAAAAGTGTAATGCTCAAACGCCTTGCCGGTTGTGTCCGGGAATATAAAAAAGCATCGATCCTCACGCCCTTGTTCGTGATGATCGAGGTAGTGATCGAATGTCTGATCCCCATGACAACCGCCGAGTTGGTAAACGAGATCAAAGCCGAAGCCGGTTTGCCGGTGATTATAAGATATGGCGTGATTTTATTGGTGATGGCCCTTGTTTCCCTGCTGTTCGGGGTGCTTTCCGGCTATTTTTGCGCCACCGCCGCCAGCGGCTTTGCTAAAAATCTGCGAAAGGATCTTTTTTATAAGATCCAGAGTTTTTCATTTAAGAATATCGATCAGTTTTCCACCTCCAGCCTGGTAACCCGGCTCACCACAGACGTAAGTAACGTGCAGATGGCGTATATGATGCTGATCCGAACAGCCGTGCGAAGCCCCTTTATGATAATTTTTGCCTTGACCATGGCGGTGATTATGGGCGGCAAAATGGCTTGGATCTTTGCGGCGGTGGTTCCCATTCTGGGCGGCGGCCTATTTCTGATCGCACGCTTTGCAATGCCCCGATTCCGGGCGGTGTTCCGGAAATACGACCGCCTGAATAATTCCGTGCAGGAAAATATTCAGGGAATGCGGGTGGTGAAAACCTTTGTGCGGGAGGATTTTGAAACGGAAAAATTTTCCCGGGCATCCCGGGATGTGGCGCAGGATTTCACGGTGGCAGAGAAGATCGTGGTGTTGAATTCGCCCCTGATGCAATTCTGCATTTTTTCCATTATGGTGGTATTGATCTTTTTCGGCTCTCAATATATCATTCGTACCAACGGTCTCTCCTTTGATGTAGGTCAATTTGCCGCATTGCTCACCTATGGGATCCAGATTTTAATGAGTTTAATGATGCTTTCGATGATTATGGTGATGGTCACTATGTCGATGGAAGCCGCTCGCCGGATCGTGGAGGTGCTGGATGCGGAAAATTCCATTCAGAATCCCGCCGATCCGGTGATGAATGTTGAAAACGGCAGTATCGAATTCAAAGACGTTTCTTTCCGCTATTCCGAAAAGGCGGAGCGGTTTGCGTTGGAAAACATCAACTTTTCTCTTGCTTCCGGTCAAACGGTGGGGATCATCGGCGGAACCGGCAGCAGTAAATCCACGCTGATCCAGTTGATCTGCCGGTTATACGACGTAAGCGAAGGCGCCGTCTTGGTTGGCGGAGTAGACGTGCGGGATTATGATCTGCAAACGCTCCGAAACCAGGTGGCGGTGGTGCTCCAGAAAAACGTTTTGTTCTCCGGCACCATCAA
>CAZIQE010000108.1:0-4617 GCA_964541385.1 uncultured Eubacteriales bacterium
GGATAAAGACGATCCCGCCACTCTGATCCCCGCAGTAACGGTAGAGGAGGCGAAGGCACTCTGCCGGGAGGGCATCATCTCCGGCGGGATGATCCCCAAGGTGGATTGCTGCATCGAGGCGCTTGAAAAAGGCGTGGAAAACGTAATTATTATGGACGGACGGGTGCCCCATTCCATTCTGATGGAATTATTGACCGACGAGGGCGTTGGCACCATGGTCGTGGGAGATCAAAAATGAGTAAACTGATTCAAGAAGATAAGACCTACGTGGCCAATACCTATCGCCGGTTCCCGGTGGAGCTGGTTTCCGGCAAGGGGGCGCTTGCCTATGGGTCTGACGGAAAGGAATATATCGATCTGGGGAGCGGGATCGCCGTGAATACCTTCGGCTTCGCCGATTCCCCCTGGCAGGCGGCGGTCACCGAGCAATTGGGCAAGCTGCAGCATACCTCAAATCTCTACTATACCGAGCCCTGCGTGCGGTTAGCCCGGATGCTCTGCGAAAAAACCGGAATGAAAAAGGTCTTTTTCAGCAATTCCGGTGCCGAGGCGAACGAATGCGCCATCAAGGTGGCAAGAAAATATGCGGCGGAGCATCAGGGTGCCGATCATTACACGATCGTGACGCTGGTTAACAGCTTTCACGGTCGCACCTTGACCACCCTTGCCGCCACCGGTCAGGAGCATTTTCATACGCTCTTTCAGCCGTTAACGCCCGGCTTTATCCATATTCCCGCCAACGACTTTAACGCTCTGACGGAAGCCCTTAAAGCCCATAAGGTGGCGGGGATTCTGGTGGAATGTGTGCAGGGGGAAGGCGGCGTATTGCCCTTAAAACCCGATTATGCCCGTTTTCTGGAGAAAACCGCCAAAGAGCAGGATATTCTATTGATGATAGACGAAGTGCAGACCGGCAACGGTCGCACCGGCGCACTCTATGCCTATATGAATCTGGGTCTTCACCCCGATGTGGTAACCACAGCCAAAGGGCTGGGCGGCGGTCTGCCTCTGGGTGCCACTCTTTTGAGCGAAAAGGTAGAGAACGTATTGGGGTTCGGGGATCACGGCTCCACCTTCGGCGGCAATCCCGTTGCCTGCGCCGGAGCCATCAGTATTCTGGAGCGGCTGAGCCCGGAATTATTGAAAGACGTGCAGAAAAAGAGTGCGTATATTTTTGGAACGCTGACCGGCGCACCCGGCATCAAAAATGTGAGCGGAATGGGTCTGATGATCGGCGTCACGCCCTGCGGCGATGCCGGAAAAATCGTCGGTAAGTGCATCGAAAAAGGGGTTCTTTGCCTAACGGCGAAGGAGAAGGTGCGCTTATTGCCGCCTTTGAATATTCCAATGCCGTTATTGGAAAAAGCGATCGGTATTTTAAAAAGTGTTTGCGAGGAGGAGCAGGAATGAGCCTGAAAGGAAAAAGCTTTTTGAAGCTATTGGATCTCACCGCAGATGAGATCAGCGCACTTCTGGGTCTGGCAGCCGATCTGAAGCAAAAGAAAAAGGCGGGGATCCCCCACCGCCTCTGCGAAGGCAAAAATATTGCCCTGATTTTTGAAAAAACCAGTACCCGCACCCGGTGCGCCTTCGAAGTGGCGGCGGCGGACCTGGGAATGCACGCCGTTTATCTGGATCCCTCCGGCTCCCAGATCGGGAATAAGGAAAGCATTGCCGATACCGCCCGGGTCTTGGGGCGGATGTTCGATGGCATCGAATACCGGGGCTTTGGTCAGGAGCTGGTGGAAACATTAGCCGCCCACGCCGGCGTGCCCGTTTGGAACGGGCTGACCAACGAATTTCATCCCACCCAGATTTTGGCGGATTTCCTCACCATCAAGGAGCATTTCGGCTCTCTGAACGGGATCAAGCTGGTCTATATGGGCGATGCCCGCTATAATATGGGCAATTCGCTGATGGTGGGATGCGCCAAGATGGGAATGCATTTTGTGGCGTGTGCGCCCAAGAAGTATTTCCCGGATGCAAAATTGATCGAAAAATGTATGGCGATTTCCGCCGCCAGCGGGGCAACGCTGGACTTTATCGAAGACCCCGCCGAGGCCGTGAAGAACGCCGATATAATCTATACAGACGTTTGGGTTTCCATGGGCGAGCCCGCCGAGGTTTGGGCGGAGCGGATCCGGGATCTCTCGCCCTATCAGGTGAACGCTAAACTGATGAAACTGGCAGGATCTCAATGCAAATTTATGCATTGCCTGCCCGCCTTCCACGATCTGAACACCGCCACCGGTCAAAAGATCCACGAGCAGTTCGGCATCTCTTGTATGGAGGTGACCGACGAAGTCTTCGAAAGCCCCGCCTCCATCGTCTTCGATGAAGCCGAAAACCGGATGCATACCATCAAAGCCGTAATGTCAGCTACCTTATCCACCATAGGACAAAATGAATAATTGCAAAAACGCCGGGAGATTGTTCACTCCCGGCGTTTTTGCCGTTATCAATTGATTCAATTAAAGATTTTCGTTTTGAGATATAAATTCAATTATATTTTTGTGTATCACACCGTCACGCTTTTGCAGCAACGGATCAACGGTGAGCAAATATTTCGGGTAGTTATCCCGAATTATGCTAAACGGCTTATATTCCCGTTCCTCTGTCTCTTCGCTCATAATTGTCATCGCCACCTGAATATAACGATATTCATCGTTAATGCGTGTAATAAAATCACATTCCAGTTTTCCGATCCGCCCAACACTTATCTTATAATTCTTTGCAGAGAGATAAGTATAGACGATATTTTCAAGAACCGGACCATAGTTAATTCTGGCATCAATATTACGGGAAAAATAAATACCCAGGTCAGCGAGATAATATTTCTGCTCACCACGCAGCGATTTTTTTGATTTAACATCGAACCGTGGGCATTGATAGATGATTTTTGCATTTTCAAGAATCTTCAGATAATTATTTAACGTTTCCGAACGAATTTTGATATGCTCCTGTTTATCAAAATATTCCGCCAGCCCCGAAAGACTTACCGTGGCACCGAAATTATTAATGACATAGGTCATAACCTTATTAAATACAGTACGGTTCCGAATGGTCTTATGCTTCACCACGTCTTTTTCAAGAATTTGCGATATAACATCGGAAATATAAGTGTCTTTATCGGCAGGATCATCGAATTCAAGGGTTTTCGGAAACCCGCCGAAACGAATATACTCATTAAATTCTTCCATTTTGTTTTCTTTGATTTCTTTACCGAAAAAGGCTTTCATTTCCAAATATTCCCGAAAGTTCAACGTGAACATTTCAACCTCGATATACCGCCCCGTTAACTTGGTGGAAAGCTCGCCGCTCAACAGATAAGAATTAGAGCCCGTTATGAAAATAGAAAAATTGCCGTCTTCTCTGAAGCCGTTGACAACTTCTTCAAAGCCCTCTACGTTCTGCACTTCATCAATAAACAGATATTTAAAATCATCATCGGTAATGAGTGCTTCAATTGCACCTTCCAAAGCATCGGCTGTTTTTATTTTTCTGTATCCACGCATATCAAGGTTGAGATAAAGGATGTCTTTTTCGGCAACACCCGATTTTTTAAGATCATCCATAACCGAAAGAAGAAAATACGATTTTCCGCAACGACGGATCCCTGTGATCACTTTGATCAGGTCGGTGTGATAAAACCCACGAATTTTATCAATATAATATTGTCTGGTATAAACTTTCTTTTTCATCGGCAATACTCCTTACGAATGATGGAATTATTATAACACATTATTTCGTTAATGTCAATTTAAGAGGGGTTTTATTTGATTATTTTTAATTTTACCCCCGTTAAAAGCCATTTATCCACTCTTTTAAACAGTATTGATTTTTAAAAAAGATTGTGATAATCTTTAGTAGTATAAATGAACAGCCATTGAAAAAGCATATATTTTAAAATGCGGGCTCTTTTTTCGGCTGAACTTTCTCAGGAGGGAAAAATATGAAAAAACTGATCTCTGCCACGCTGGTCTTTGTGCTTTTATGCACCATGCTCAGCACCTTTGTGTTTCCTGTTGCCGCCGCTGAAGCCTCCGGCACCACCGGCGAATGTGCTTGGACGCTGAACGGCACCGTTCTCACCGTAAGCGGCAAGGGCATAATGGAAGATTATCGTGAGAATGATCCTTTGCCTTGGGGAACCTCGGTTACCGAAGTAAGAATCGAACCCGGTGTCACTTCCGTTGGCGCAATTGCCTTTAAAAATTGCACCGGGCTGGTTTCTGTCAGCATTCCGGATAGCGTTGCCATCATTGGCAACGGTGCCTTTTTCGGTTGCACCGGGCTGACGAGCATCACCATTCCGAATGGCGTTACTTCCATCAGGTGGAATGCCTTTCAGAATTGCTCCGGGCTGGAAACCGTGAACCTGGGAAACAGCGTTGCCACCATCGGCAATAATGCCTTTCGTAATTGCACCGGGCTGAAAAGCATGATCATCCCGAATAGCGTTACCACCATTGATTGGGGTGCTTTTCTTAATTGCACCGGTCTGACAACCGTAACCATTCCGAATGGCGTCAACACGATTGGCGATAGTGCCTTTTACGGCTGCACCCGACTGGAGAACGTTACCATTCCGGACAGCGTTACCGCTATCGCAGGCGG
>CAZIQE010000109.1:0-1655 GCA_964541385.1 uncultured Eubacteriales bacterium
CGGCGGCAGGGTGATGGGCTCCGCTTTCTCGCAGGCGGTTATTAAAAAGCAAAGGCACAGAATAATCGCAGGGAAAAGACCTCTCGTTTTCATTCCCGGTTCCCCCGATATTTCTTTTTGATTTTCCCGATGCCGAAAACAACGAGAAAAACAACGATGATCAATGCCGTGAAGAGGGCGGTTCCGATTTTTTTCATTCTGTCCGCTCCCTTCTTCCGCTCACGATGGTGTAATAGGAGCTGGAGGTGATCTTATACACCACGGCATAGAAAATACCGAAGACCGCATAGCACGCAAGGCTGACAAGGATGCTTAAAAGCGTATTTTTGAAGCCGAACATCAGGAAAATTTTGTTAAAAAAGGGAAACGCAAAGGCAAGATGGATGCCCGCCATAACAAGGGGCGCAAAGAAGACCGTGAGCATTTGGGAATTGATGCTCTTGCGGATATCTTTCTTCGTCATCCCCACCTTCTGCATAATTTCAAAGCGGGAATGATCCTCGTAGCCCTCGGAGATCTGCTTATAATAGATGATCAGGACTGCGGCAAGAAGGAAAACGATACTCAGCATAATGCCGAGGAAGAAAAGACTGCCGTATAAATCGTAGAAACTATCCCGTTGTGCCGCCCGGCTTCGCACGCTGAACGAAACGATATTGCTGTTTTCTTCCGTTGCGCTCGTTTTGAAAAGTTCATCAATGGCGGCGGTTGCTTCCGATTCCTCTTTCAGCGTTTCGGTATCGAACCCGCAATGCCAATCAAATACCATCAAGGGCTCCCCGATACTGCTTTTCTTATCAAGCACCGGCTCGGCGAAGGAATAGAGGTCTTTAACCACAAGGTAAACGGTCGGCATTGCCAGCGATAAGCTGTCGTCGTCTACTCTGAATTGCTTCAGTTGCTCCTTCACCTTATAGGCGTTCCCATACTCCATCGTGAAGGTTTCCCACTTCATATTAAGACGCTCGCAGTAGATAAAGCATTCATCGTCGGCAAGCGTTGCGTTCGTGCCCATCAAACTATTGTAGTCCGCAAGGGAAATCACCGATAGATAGCCGAGATTATCATAGAGCATAATGGAGAAATCTTCCACATTCTCCGCATCGACTCTGATGCCGTCCTCTGTGATCAATCCGGGGATTTCGCCGGCACGAAAGCCTGTGAGGTCTGCCTCCGCCCCGCTATGGACTCTTATTTTTTCTTTCAGCTGATCAAGGCTTTCATCCTTGATCGCATCGATCTCGCCGTAGGTCACCGAAATATTAACGTCGTTCGGATATCGGGTTCTCAAAGAATCCTCTTCGCCGAAATAGAGGCTCGCCGTGGAGGCGATCATCACCAGCACCATCGTGAAAAGAATACAGATCGATGCCAGCCCCGCCCCGTTTCGCTTCATACGGTACACCATCGAGGAGACCGAAACAAAATGGTTCGGCTTATAGTAATATTTCTTGTTTTTTTGGAGCAGTCTGCAGAGCGCAACGGAACCGGAGATGAAAAGGAGATAAGTTCCGAGTATCACTAAAATGACTGCCAGAAAGAAAATGACAAATGCCGTTAGCGGCTCCTTGATGCTCACCGCAAGATAATAGGCAACGCCAAGGAAGATAACGCCGAGAACCGCATAGATCCAGGTGCGTTTCGGGATTTTTTCG
>CAZIQE010000110.1:0-5503 GCA_964541385.1 uncultured Eubacteriales bacterium
GAAACAACTTTCAACATTTTTCTCTCCTCCGATTTTCTTTATTTTATCATACTCTTCCTTCTATAGCAAATAAAAGATAAAAAGGAGCTGTAAAAAATTCTTTTTGATCGATCCGTTCATTCATAGAGCAATCCCCGGCTCTCTCTGTCGAAGGCAATATCACTCACCTTGAAATAAAATTGCCCAAGTGTCCTTTGGGACACTTGGGCAATCTATTTTATACCAATTGAACGATGGCCATTTCTGCGCCGTCGCCACGGCGGGGACCGATCTTCACGATACGGGTGTAACCGCCGTTCCGATCTTCATAGTTCGAAGCGATCTCGGAAAACAGCTTGTTCACCACATCTTCCTTGGTAATGTAAGCAAGAGCCTGACGCTTGCTATGCAAGGTGTTGGTCTTGCCGAGGGTAATCATTTTTTCGGTTTCTCTACCCACTTCCTTGGCTCTGGTCAAAGTGGTTTCAACAGAGCCATTTTCCAGCAGATAGGTTACCATACCTCTGAGCATTGCCTTCCGATGATCGGTAGGGCGACCCAATTTTCTATATCCGGACATGAGTAAACCTCCTTTGCAAGGGTGAGCAGAAGGGATCCCGGAGGGATCCGATCTGTTCCCAAATCGTTAAATAATTATTCGTCGTCTTTTTTCAGAGTGAGACCCAGGGAAGCGATCTTGCCGATCACTTCGTCTAAAGATTTCCGACCCAGGTTCCGAACCTTCATCATATCTTCCTCACTCTTATTGATCAGATCCTCAACGGTGTTGATACCGGCTCTCTTCAGGCAGTTGAAGGAGCGAACGGAAAGATCCAGCTCTTCAATGGTCATCCGCAGAGCGGTGATGGTTCTGGATTCCTCCTTCACCACCATAATTTCGGCATTCTTTGCCTTTTCGGAAAGATCAATAAACAAAGACAAATGTTCATTCATTACCTTGGCAGCCAGGGATACGGCGTCGCTGGCGGAGATCACCGAATTGGTCCAAACCTCCAGGGTCAGCTTATCGAAATCGGTGATCTGACCGACACGGGTGTTTTCCACCTTATAGTTCACCTTGGTAACCGGAGAAAAATCGCTGTCCACAGCCAACATATTGGTGAGACCTTCGGTATAAACCTTATTTTTCTCGGCTGCCACGTAGCCACGGCCATGATCCAAAATCAGTTCGATATTCAGAGTGGCGCCGTCGCCTAAAGTTGCCAAAGTATGATCGGGGTTCAGAATCTCAACGTCGCTATCGGCCTTAATATCGCCGGCGGTAACAACGCAGGGGCCCTTGGCCTCGATATAAACGGTTTTTTGCTCATCGCAATAAAGTTTCGGGATAATGCCCTTGATGTTTAAAACGATCTCGGTGACGTCCTCCTTCACCCCTTCGATGGTGGTGAATTCATGGGGAACATCGTTGATCTTCGCCGCCACAACAGCGCATCCGGGCAGGGAGGAAAGCAGGATCCGGCGAAGAGAGTTGCCCAAGGTTAAACCGTAGCCCCTCTCCAAAGGATCGGCCACAAAGCGGCCATACTCGCCATTATCACCGACAACCTCGGTTTCGATCCGGGGTCTTTCAATTTCGATCATATCTAAAACCTCCTTATTATCTCACAAAAGCGTGAGTACATTTTGAAAAACATCTTAACTCCCACAGAGGGTACTCGCCTGTTATTTGGAATACAACTCGACGATCAAATGCTTTTCTACAGGGAGATCGATATCTTCGGCATCCGCCACGCCAACCACCTTAGCGGTGGTGCCGTTCAGCTCCAGCCACTTCACAACAGCACGCTTTTCGTTGGCTTCCAAAATCGCTTTGATCTTGGCGGAACTCATGCTGCCTTCTTTGATTGCGATCACATCCCCAACCTCAACCAGCAGGGAAGGAATATTTACTTTTTTACCGTTCAGGGTAAAATGTCCGTGGCGCACCAACTGGCGAGCCTCGGGTCTGGACATAGCAAAGCCTAATCTGTAAACAACGTTATCCAATCTGCTCTCTACGATAGACATCAGATTGTCACCGGTAACGCCCTGTTTCTTAACGGCCATTTCATAATACTTAGCGAACTGGCTCTCCAGAACGCCGTAATATCTTCTGACCTTTTGTTTTTCTCTGAGCTGCATACCATACTCAGATACTTTCTTTCTGCCCTGGCCATGCTGACCGGGAGCATAAGCACGCCGGGAAATTGCGCACTTATCGGAATAGCAACGTTCGCCCTTCAGGAAGAGCTTTTCGCCTTCTCTGCGGCATTGACGGCAAACTGCGCCGGTATATCTAGCCATCTCGTTTTTCCTCCTTATACTCTTCTTCTCTTCGGCGGTCTGCAGCCGTTATGCGGGATGGGGGTCACATCTTTGATCAAAGTGATCTCCAAGCCTGCAGTCTGCAGCGCACGAATTGCGGCCTCACGGCCTGCGCCGGGACCCTTCACGTAAACTTCAACAGTCTTCAAGCCATGCTCCATTGCGGCCTTGGCAGCTTTTTCGGCAGCCATCTGAGCGGCAAAGGGCGTGCTCTTTCTGGAGCCCTTAAAGCCCATACCACCGGCACTTGCCCAAGAGAGCGCATTTCCGTTTACATCGGAAATGGTAACCAGGGTATTATTGAAGGTGGAGCGAATGTGAGCGGCTCCACGTTCGATATTCTTCTTCACACGGCGTTTGCCGACGGTTTTCTTAACATTCTTTGCAGCCATTCTTCACTCACTCCTTACTTTTTCTTATTTGCCATGGTTTTTCTGGGGCCCTTTCTGGTGCGGGCGTTGGTTTTGCTTCTCTGACCCCTTACAGGTAAACCTTTTCTATGTCTAGTGCCTCTGTAGCATCCGATTTCGATCAGACGCTTAATATCCAAAGCAACATTCCGACGCAGATCACCTTCCACAATGTAGCCATCCATTGCGGCACGGATTGCGGCCACTTCATCCTCGGTGAGATCCTTCACTCTTGTATCGGGATTCACACCGGCAGCAGCCAGAATGTTGTTGGAGCTCTTACGGCCGATGCCGTAAATATAGGTCAAGCCGATCTCTACGCGCTTTTCCTTGGGTAAATCGATACCAGCAATTCTTGCCATTTGGTTTTACACCTCCATTTTAATCAAGCGGCAAAGTCCATTAGCCTTGCTTTTGCTTGTGTTTCGGGTTCTGGCAGATCACCATCACCTTGCCATTTCTTCTGATAATTTTGCATTTTTCGCAAATGGGTTTAACGGAAGGTCTTACCTTCATTGAAATTACCTCCATTCGTGGAGCCTTATTTGGCTCGCCAAATAATTCTGCCTTTGGTCAGGTCGTAGGGAGACATCTCCACCGTTACCTTATCGCCGGGCAGGATCTTAATATAATTCATTCGCAATTTCCCGGAGATATGGGCATGAATCTTATGCCCATGCTCCAGCTCTACCATGAAATTTGCGTTGGGCATTGCTTCAACCACGATGCCCTCCACTTCAATCATATCTTCCTTTGACATAGCTCCTCCTGTTAAACTGAACGGTTTCCCGTTTTAAAATAACAACTCTTTTAACTCTAATCAGCGAGCGTCAAAATATGCCCTTCATGCTCATCAATGAAAAACGTGTGCTCATAATGGGCGCTGAGCAAACCGTCTGCGGTTCGCACCGTCCAGCCGTCGTTCTGGTCCACCAGCACCCGATCGGTGCCCTGGTTGATCATCGGCTCGATGGCAACGGTTGCGCCCTTCATCAAGCGCAATCCGTGGCCTGCCCTGCCGAAGTTCGGCACGTTCGGATCCTCGTGCAGGGCTCTGCCGACGCCGTGACCGACATAATCCTTCACGGTTGAATACCCGAACCGGGTAACGTAGCTATCCACGCAATTCCCGATATCGCCCAGCCGCACGCCGCTTTTCAGCAGCGCATGCACTTGGTGCAGGCTTTCTCGGGTGGTTTCCACCAATCGGCGTGCCTCCTCGGAGACGTTGCCCACCAAAAAGGTGTTGGCGGTGTCTCCGTGGTACCCGCCGATATAGGCGCCCACGTCCACGCTCACAATATCACCGTCCTGAATGACGATGTCATTGGAGGGGATGCCATGGATCACAACCTCATTGATTGAGATGCAGGCGCTGCCCGGGAACCCGCCGTATCCTTTAAAGGACGGGCGGGCACCGTGGGCACGGATATAGCTTTCAACGATCCGATCCAATTCCTTGGTGGTCATTCCCGGCCGGATCGCTTCGCCTGCGGCCTTCAGCGCACCGCCGGAAATCCTGCCGGCCTTGCGCATCAGGCGAATCTCGCTATCGGATTTTAAAAACATCATTTTAAAAATGCCTCGATCGCGTTCAGAGTTAACTTCGTGGTTTCAGCCAGCTCCTCCTGGCCATCCACCGTTACCAGCTTGCCTCTTTCGGCATAAAATGCCTTCAGAGGCTCCGTGGTTTCGTGATAAGTGCTGAGCCGATCCAAAACCGTTTCCGGCTTATCGTCCTTGCGGATGATCAGCTCGGTATTGCACTCATCGCAATGCTTGTTATCTTTAGAGGGCTTAAAATCAATATGATAAGTCATTCCGCAAGCGGGGCAGACCCTGCGGCCGCCCATCCGCTTCACGATCTTTTCATCGGCAACTTCCAAAGAGAGCGCCAGATCGATCTCGATGCCCATCCGCTCCAAAGCCTCAGCCTGAGGAATGGTGCGGGGAAAGCCATCCAGAATAAATCCGTTTTTGCAATCTTCTTCCGCCAGCCGCTCCCGAATCATTCCGATCACCGTTTCATCGGGCACCAGCTTACCGGCGTCCATCAGGCTTTTGGCCTGCAGACCCAATTCCGTTCCGTTATGGATCGCAGCTCGGATCATATTACCGGTGGAGATGGTGGGAATTTGATAATGACTTGAGATATTTTCCGCCTGGGTTCCTTTACCGGCACCCGGCGCACCTAAAAGAATCAACTTCATGATACGCACCCATCCTTATTCAAGGAAGCCCTTATAGTGACGCATCAGCATCTGGGATTCCAAAGTCTTAACGGTTTCAATGGCAACCCCAACAACGATCAGCAGCGTGGTACCGCCGATGGCGATGGATGCCAGATTCGGATTGATCATTGCAACGATATTGGGGACAGCGGCAACCAGACCTAAGAAGATCGCACCGATCAGGGTAACACGGTTCAAACTCTTGGAAATGAAGTCTGAAGTGGATTTACCCGGGCGGATCCCCATAATGAAGCCGCCGTTTTTCTTTAAGTTGTTCGCAACTTCAACCGGATTAAAGGTGATCACCGTATAGAAATAACTGAAGAATACGATCAAAAGGAACATCACGACCATATAAAGCCAGCCGCCAACGTTGATTGCATTCACAACGGCACCGAACCAACCTTCTTTCAGCTTGGGGAAGAAGTTGGCGATGGTGGGAGGCAGCATCACAAAGGATTGGGCAAAGATGATGGGCATAACGCCGACCATATTGACCTTGAGCGGAATATTGGTGTTTTGACCGCCATACATTTTGCGACCCTTCACCTGCTT
>CAZIQE010000111.1:0-3151 GCA_964541385.1 uncultured Eubacteriales bacterium
CCGATCCATCCATTTCAGAACCTTCACTCCGACCCGCAGCAGACCGGGCACACTCAAAAGAACCTTAATGATCTTTTCGGTGCCGTTTTGCGGATCCGGCGTGCGGTTTGCCTCGATATACTCCGTTAACCGGCGCTGCACATCGAAAATGGTATCGGTCGGCTGGAAAAAGATTTTGGACATCGTTCCGCCGTCGTCTAAGCCGCCCTTCAGCACCACCATCCCCACGGCGATCTCATTCCGGGCGTAAATATTGCTGTTTACAACGAAATGGTTCAGCTTAGGATAGCGAGCCACCATCCGGACATAGGCCGTGAGGATCACAGCCAGCCGGGAGATTTTTATTCCCTCCGCCTGCTTCGCTCGAATATATTCCATCATCGGATCAATAGGGATATCCAATGTGATCATATTCATTGAATCCAAACGCTTATCCATCACGTGCGCTGCAACGACATACATCGGGTCCTGATTCTTAAGGCGAATTCCGTCTTTTCTTTTCATAAAATATACCCCTTCTATTTTATCGCTTTTATCATACCATAAAAATGTTGACGAATCAAGAAAAAACTGTTTTCCTATCGAAAAAAGCGGAAAGGTTCAGGAAAAATCTTGCTATTTTCCAAATTATTTGATAGAATATATTATCATTTCTTTATTGGGAGATCCTTATTTTGATGAACCGGTTAACACGCAGTCTATTAATGGTTTTGGCGGCTTTTATTTGGGGCTCCGCCTTTGTTGCCCAAAGTATGGGGGCAGATCTCCTGCCTGCGCTTACCTTCAACGCCTTTCGCTCCCTGATTGCGGTGGGCGCATTGCTATTCGTGATCTTTCTTTTCTCAAAAGTGCAGAAAAAGCCTTTTTTACCGCCTGAGGAAACCCGCAGGGATCTTCTGATCGGCGGGATCTCCTGCGGAGTGATCCTGACCGTTTCCTCCGCCTTGCAACAAATGGGTCTTTCCGACACCGATCCGGGCAAGGCAGGATTTATCACCGCCCTCTATATTGTTTTAGTGCCGATCTTCGGCCTCTTTTTGAAGAAAAAGGCGCCGGGCACGGTTTGGATCGCTGTTGTTCTGGCGGTGGCGGGATTATATTTCCTTTGTATGAAGGAGGGGATCGGCATTGAAACCGGCGATCTGTTGGTTCTTTGCTGTGCTTTCTGCTTCACCGGCCACATTCTGACGGTGGATCATTTTTCCAAAAGGGTGGATGCCCTTTGGCTTTCCTGCGTGCAGTTTATGGTGGTAACGGTGCTTTCGGCTGTTTTCGCCTTATTTTTCGAGCGACCGAATCTCGGCAATCTGCCCGCCTGCCTCCTTCCCCTGCTCTATACGGGGCTACTTTCCAGCGGCGTGGCGTACACTTTGCAGATCATTGCCCAGAAGGACACCAATCCCACGGTGGCCTCTCTGATGCTGAGTTTGGAATCGGTCTTTTCGGTGCTCACCGGTGCAGTAATACTGCGGCAATGGCTTTCCCGCCGGGAACTTCTGGGTTGCGGACTAATGCTCGCCGCCATCGTTTTAGCCCAACTGCCGCCCATTAAATTATTTCAGAAACCGAGGTGTTCCTCATGAGTAAAATTGCATATCTGATCCAACGGGTCGCCAATCTGAATACCAAAGGTCTAAAGGATCGCTTAGATCAGGTTCATAGCCAAACAGGGCGTTCCAGAGCCTTCATCCTGGCGGATATGGCGCTTTGCGCCCTGCGCTATGAGGCGGGATATATTGATTATACAATCTTCGGGATGTATCAGATGAACCATTCCCAGCGCAAAAATATCCTCACGCGCGGCAAAAATACCCGCTATGTGCAGGCTTTGAATAACCGTGCCGATTATCATTATTTAAATAATAAAACCGAATTTCTCACCCTGTTCAAGGAAGAATGCGGCAGGGACTTTCTGGATCTTTCGCAAGCGGGAACCGGGGATTTTGAGACCTTTATTCAAAAGCATCCGGTGATCATCGTGAAGCCGGAGGCCGGTCTTTGCGGGCGGGATATCGAAAAGATCGATACCCGTGCCGAGGAGAGTGCCGTAATCCTTTATAACACGCTGAAAACCAACGGACAAACCCTGATCGAAGAAATATTGGAGCAGGATGAGGCGGTTAACGCTCTATATGCGCAAGCCATCAATACCGTTCGGCTGGTAACGATGCTGGATGATAACGGCATCCCCCATCCGGTCTACGCTGCGATGCGGTTAGGCAGCGGCGGAGCGGTGGTGGATAATTTCAACCACGGCGGAATGGTGATCCCCGCCGATCTCGAAACCGGCAGGCTGATCGGCGTTGCCGTGGATAAATCCGGGCGGAGTTATGAAGCCCATCCGGACAGCCAAATTTCCTTCGACGGCTATCAACTGCCCCATTGGCAGGATGCCTTGGAGCTGGCGGAGAAAGCCGCCAAAAAAATACCTTCCCTGCGGCTGGTCGGCTGGGATATCGCCCTGACGCCCGATGGACCCAAGCTGGTGGAGGGGAACCATTATCCCGGCCACGATATCTATCAATTAGTGGCGCAAAACCCCGAGAAAAAGGGAATGCTGCCGGTTTTTGATGCAGTCGTGCCCTACCGAACCCTGAAAAACCGGATAAAAGCCCGGAAAAAGGCTTGAAAATATTGCGGAATATGCTAAAATAATGGAGTAAAAAATTTGAAGGAGAGCCCTTAAATGCTGGATATTAGGTTTATAAAAGAAAATCCGGAGCTGGTGAAGGAAAACATCCGGAAGAAATTCAAGGAGCATAAATTGCCTCTGGTGGACGAGGCCATTCGTTTATACGACGAAAAACTGGCAAGCACCCGCCGTGCCGATGAGCTGCGTGCCAACCGGAACCGCTTGAGCAAGCAGATCGGCGGGCTGATGGCGAAGGGTCAGCGGGAGGAGGCCGAGGCCGTTAAGGCGCAGGTGACCGCCCAAGCCGAGGAATTGGCAGAGCTGCAGGAAAAAGAGACCAAATTGCAGGCGGAGCTCAACGAAGTGATGATGAAGATCCCCAATATGGTGGATGCTTCCGTGCCCGTTGGCAAAAACGATGCAGAAAACGTGGAGGTGGAGCAGTTCGGCGAAAAAACCGTTCCCACCTTTGAAATTCCCTATCATACCGACATTATGGCACGTTTTAACGGCATCGAT
>CAZIQE010000112.1:0-1828 GCA_964541385.1 uncultured Eubacteriales bacterium
TCCGTTGCAATCGCTGTATTCTCGCCTAAATGGTTATTCAGGGTCATAATCACGTTCCGTGGTGTCATTCCGGGGCGATTATCCAGGAATTTCACTTCTTCTGCACGGAAAACGTCCACTTTTTTCATCCATTCGGTATGCTCGATCTTCTTAAGCTTTTTCAATAGCTTTTGGAGCGTTAGTTTCACGTCGCCCCGCAAGCCGTGAACCACCGGAACCGTTTTGGAAAGCTCTGCCCCGTCGATATCAATATGCACGATCTTTGCACCGGTGGCAAATTTTGCTTTATTGCCGGTCACACGGTCGTTGAACCGAACGCCTAACGCAATAATGCAATCGGCATTATGCATGGAAATGGAGCACGCATAGTGACCATGCATCCCCTGCATCCCCAAAAATCTGGGATGATCGGTGGGAATTCCGGAAATGCCCATCATTGAGCACCCGATGGGAGCATCAATTTTTTCCGCCAGCTCCAAAACTTCCCTTTGCGCATCCCCGGTAATCATACCGCCGCCCACATAGATAAAGGGGCGTTCTGCGGCATTGATGCATTCTGCGGCTTCCTCAATACGAATTTCTTTAGCTGCCGCCTTTTCATCGGGAATAACGGCCGGCTGCGGTTCATATTCGCATTGAGCGATCTGAATATCCTTCGGCACATCGATCAATACCGGGCCGGGTCTGCCGGACATCGCCAGCCGGAAGGCATCCCGGATCGTATCGGCAAGATCGTTCACGTTGCCAACAAAATAATTATGCTTGGTGATCGGCAAAGTAACGCCGGTAATATCGATCTCCTGGAAGCTGTCGGAGCCGATTTGTGAGGTCATCACGTTTCCGGTGATCGCCACAAGCGGAACGGAATCCAGATAGGCCGTTGCAATGCCGGTTACCAAATTGGTGGCACCCGGGCCCGAGGTTGCGATCACAACGCCGGGTTTGCCGGTCGTTCTGGCGTAACCGTCGGCGGCGTGGGCGGCGCCCTGCTCATGCGCCGTCAAAATATGGCGCAGTTCGTTTTGATATTTATATAGAGAATCATATACGTTCAAAATCTGACCGCCGGGATAACCGAAAACAACGTCACATCCTTGCTCGATCAGCGTTCGAACGATAATATCAGCACCGGATAATTTCATTTTACTCATTCCTTAATTTCTCAATAATCAAAGAGCCCATCTCGGAGCAGCCCACTTTTTTGCAACGAGCCGCTTCATTTTCGTCGGATGGCATTATATCGCCGGTTCTGTAATTTTCATCCAGAACCGCAGAAACTGCATTTTCAATTGCGTCTGCTTCTTTTGCCATATCAAAGCTATAGCGAAGCATCATTGCGGCCGAAAGAATGGTGCCAATGGGATTGGCAATATCCTGATCGGCAATATCAGGCGCTGAACCGTGGATGGGTTCATAAAGACCGCAAGTCCCCTTTCCCAAGCTGGAGGACGGGATCATTCCGATGGAGCCGGTGATCATAGAGGCTTCGTCCGAAAGGATATCGCCGAACATATTTTCGGTAACGATAACGTCAAACTGGGAGGGATCCTTCACGATCTGCATCGCACAGTTATCCACCAGCATATCGCTGAGCTCCACGTCGGGATACTCTTCTGCCAAACGGTGCATCACCTTTTTCCAAAGGCGGCTGGAATCCAAAACGTTACTCTTTTCCACCGAGCAAAGACGTTTATTCCGCTTGCGGGCGGTTTCAAAGCCAATACGACCGATCCGCTCGATCTCGCTTTCGGAATAACGAAGGATATCCGTGGCATTCAATGTGCCGTCAACCGTTTCCGTTTGATGGGAGCCGAAATAAATCCCGCCG
>CAZIQE010000113.1:0-3113 GCA_964541385.1 uncultured Eubacteriales bacterium
GGAGAGCAGAGCTTCTCCTATCTCTTCCCCGACCGCCGGAGCGGTGCCGTCTTTAAAGGAGCCTTCCTCATCGCCCTGGGAGCGGGGATCTTTCTCTCGCCGGGTCTGGCTTGGGAGCTGGCAGATCTTTGCTGTGCCTTAATGACCTTCCCCAACCTCTACGGTCTTATTATTCTAACATCCGGACTTCCAAAAAAGGCACCGAATTTATTTCAGAAATAGCAAGAAATCATTTCTAGTCTATATTTATTCACTAGAAATCGCCAGAAATCATTTCTAGTGCGCATTTTTTTACTAGAAATGACTAGAAATTCATTTCAGAAATGCTGCAGAAATATTTCTGGAATGCCCAAAAATACAACAAAAAGCCCGAAAACCGCTTCAGAAATGGTGCAGAAATATTTCTGAAATGAACCAAAAGTGCAAGTTATAGTAGAGAATTTATTTCAGAAATCGTGCAGAAATATTTCTGAAATTTTTCATAGAGTAGAAAACGGGGAAAAACCAGATCCGGTGAGATCGTTTCGACGAATTCGGCACTCTTTTTTGAAAGTCTCCCTATGTGCCTTTTTTGAGAGTCTCTGCATATTTTTCGATATAGCGGTAGTAATCGCTCCGCAGGATGCCGTTGGAGAAGGTGAAAAGATTTTCCACGTAGTTGCAATATTCCTCCACCTGCGGGGAAGAAAAGGTTTCGCCCCGATTATTATACGCCATCCCGGTGGAGGCATCATAGCGAAACTCCCGGGTGATAAAGCTTTGATCCGAAAGCACGGCGATCTTTTCGCCGGGCGCCAGCACGTCCCGCCCGGCAAGCAGGCGGGAATCGTATTCCAGCCCGAAAAGGTTCAATAGCGTGGGAAGGATATCCACGGTACAGCAATAATCGGGCACCTTCACCGGCTCCATCCCCGGCACGTAGCAGATAAAGGAGCTGCGGAACCGCTCGAAGGTGGGCTCCACCTCGAAGCCTGCCAATTCGCTGTATTGCTCCAGAGTGAGCCCGTAGGGATAATGATCGGCGGTTAAAACGATCGCCGTTTTCTCTGCCACGCCCGCCGCCTCCAATTGGCGCATCAGATCCTGCAAAGCGTATTCCAACTCCAGGTTGCAGGCTAAATATGCCTTTACCGGCTCCGAGTAGGGCAGTTTTTCCACCCTCGCCCGATTCTTGGCGCTCATCGCATTCTCCCAATCGTATTGATAATGACCGCTGAAGGTCATATAGTAAGCGTGGAACTGCTCCTTTGCGGAAAGATATTCCGGCGCAGAAGCCCTGACCATTTCCAGATCGGAAGAAGGCCAGCCCACTTCGATCTTCAGTCCGCTCTCAACGGCTTTAAAATCATAGCCCAGATTTTTATGGGTCACGTTGCGGTTATAGAAGGTGCCGAAATAATCGTGGTAAGCGTAGCTTTTCACGCCGACTTTGCCGAAGGCGTTAGCAAGGCTATAGGGCAGGGCGTTCACTTTGGATTCCTCAAAGCTTGCCGCCTTTTTATTCCGGCTCAGGTTGGGCATCAGCCCGGTGCAGAGCCCATATTCCCCGTTGGTGGTGGTATTCGGGAAGCTGCAATAGAAATTTTCGAAAACGAACCCGTTGGTGCTGAGCTTATAGAGGGTGGGCGTCAATTCCGGATCGATGAGATAGGGGCAATACGCCTCGGCGCAAACGGTGATCAGATTATAATCCTTCAAGATGCCGGTATATTTATTTTTCGCCGTGGGTGCACGTTTGGAAAAATAGCGGTTCAATGCCTGATGATCGGTGCCTGCCGTTCCCTTTTCCAGCTTGGAAAAATCCACCGTGGCGTTATATTCTTTCTCTGTTTTTTTCGCCTGATGCAGGGTGCTTTTTTCAAACTCTAAGGGATCGTTCCGGGGGAAAAGCACCGCCTTGCCCTCCTGAACGGTCGCCGCCCCCACCCCTGCGTTTTTAATGCAGGTTTCGGTGGAAGAATTATCGTTGACCAGAATGCTATAGACCGATCTGCCGGAGCGGTGAGTGAGATAAAGAGTGCCGGCGGTGAGCCCGGCGAACAAAACGCCGACCATCAATACCGCCAAGATCTCCACGCCCCTGATCCTTAAGGGATTGACCCGCTTTTTCCAGATCAGCAGAATAACCGCCGCAAAGACCGGCAAAAAGATCAGCACCACCCAATGGAAATTAACAAAGATGCCGTGGAGCACCTGCATCGAGAAATTGGTGACCGCCGCACCGCCCATCACCATCTGGGAGACGGGCAGAAAGCTATGGAAAATGCAATGGTAAACCAACTGCACTTCAAAATAGATCGTCGTGATCAGCGTGAGCCCCAGCCCTACCCATCGGTTCACCTTCGCCGGGAACAGACTGCCGATCAGCGTGTAGAGCGTTCCGAACACCATTCCGAACAGGATGGGAAAGATGATCCTTACCCCCACGCCCTTAAAGACGATCAGATGGAGCATCACCTCCAGATAGACCCAAAGCCCGCAATAAAAGCCTAAAGTGATCAGCTTCTCTTTAGTGCCCTCCGCCGGCTTGTCCATCATTTTTTTAAACATCGGCAATCCTCCTTTCTCCGGTTTTTCACGGCGTTATAAGGGTCGTTCTTTAATCTGCTTGGGGGCTCTGGGATAAGCCTTGGCGGTATTCTGCACCTTGCGGATCACGATAATGGCACGCCGATCCTCTTCGCCGGGCAGGGTGTAGCGGTGAACGGTCTCCGCTTGTCCGCCCAGCGTGTGGATGGCGTTTTGCGCCTTTTCCAATTCTTCATCGGCGGCGGCACCCTTATATGCCACCATTGCCCCGCCTTTTTTCACCAAAGGCAGACAATATTCGCAAAGCTTAGACAGCTCCGCCACCGCCCGGGAGACCGCAATATCATATTGCTCCCGATGAGCGGGGGCACGTCCGGCGTCCTCCGCACGGGCGTGAAGGGAGCGGATGCCCTTCAGCCCTAATAAACCGATACATTCATCCAGAAAATGCAGCCGCTTATTCAAAGAATCCAGCATCGTCAGCTCGATATCCTGCCTGCAAAGCTTCAGGGGCATCGACGGAAATCCCGCCCCGCACCCCACGTCGATCACCTTTGCGCCCTGCGGGAAAACCCCCAGAGAGA
>CAZIQE010000114.1:0-6754 GCA_964541385.1 uncultured Eubacteriales bacterium
TTTGAAGCCTCCGACGATCAGACCGTTTGGGGCACCAATACGCAGGTGGAGATTTTCAAAGTGACCTATGAAAACGGCGAGCAGGTGATTACCGTTAAGTCCGACGACGGCAGTAAAGTAATCGCTCCCGGCACCGAAAATTCTTATACGTTCAAACTTAAAAATACCGGCGACGTTGCTTTGGACTGCACGGTGGAAATGGATGCGTATTTTGCTCCTGCCGATTTTTCCATCCCGATCACGGCAAGAGTTTGCCGCTACGACGGAAAATGGGTCGTTGGTTCTGCGGATTCCTATGCCGCCACCGATCTGGTGGATCAGGCCGAGGATTTTATGACGCTGGCGGCAGGTAGATATATCTATTACACAATGGATTGGACGTGGCCGTTTGAAAACGGCGACGATACGCTGGACACCCTGATCGGCAATCGGGCAACGAAAGAGGATCTCACTTTTACGATCGTGATCAAAACAACGGCGACCGAAAGCGATCTTCCGGGCGGCGGGATCCTGTCCCCGTATACCGGCGACAGCGGATATACGCTTTGGATTCTGTTGCTGGTTTCCCTGCTGGGGATCATAATGCTTTTGCCGGTTACTGTCGGAAAGCCTGTTTTGGTTACGGGCTTCCTCTCCGAATCGGGCGAAAAAGAGATCGGCATCGAGAGCGAGAGATCCGAAATCGGTGCAAACGGTCGTTTTACCTTTAAAAAGATCTATCCCGGCAAGCATTGCTTTGTTTTCGGCGAAAAGGAATACCCCTTCCAATTGAAATATCAATCGAAAACAGAGGGCATCCAATTTAAAACCAAGGACGACTGCTTAATCATCTCAGTCGGCCGCAGCGTGCGGGCGATCGAGCTCTATTTGCTCTGCACCGACGGGAAAATCGTTGTGGATCGGGGCAACTGGGCGGCAATCGACCGAAAACACAACGTGATCACGCCCAACGGTGTGAAAGAGCCGAAGGACGGGCAAAACGAAACGCCCGGCGGACTGCAAATCGATCAAAACGGTTGCTTTAAAATCCCGGAATGAAAATATCCGTTGCGATAACGAAATGAAGCATATGAAGAAAAAACAAAAAAAATATTCTGCGCTGATCAGGCGGCTTTTGCTTGCCGTTCTCGGCATTATGGTGGGGCTTAACGTATACCTTGCGAATGCCCAGGGTCTTGTCGGCAATCAGCTTCCTATGCCGTTCGGGTTCGGTGCGGCGGTTGTGGTTTCGGGCAGTATGGAGCCGACGTTAGAGGTTAACGATCTGATATTCGTGCGGGAGCGTGCGGATTATGAGATTGGAGATATTGTTGTATATCAGTCCGGGCAAAATTTGATCGTTCACCGCATTATTGCCCGGGAGGGCGAGCGGATAACAACGCAGGGCGATGCAAACAACGTGGCGGATGCGCCCATCCAAATAAACGCCGTAAAGGGAAAAGTCATATCCCGTATTCCGTTTTTCGGCTCCATCGTTAACGTGCTGAAAACCCCGCTGGTCGGAATTCTGATTTTGATCGGCGCAGTTCTTTTGATGGAGTGCTCCTTCCGAACGGAAAAGCGGAAAAAAGAGAAGAGCCTCGATGAGATTAAAGAAGAGATCCGATTATTGAAAGACGATTTATATAAAGATAATTCAGACGAGTAAAGAATTCAAAGGAGAGAAGGCAGGGAAATCAATATGCGGCAAAAGGCTGAAAAAAAGAATAATTTGATGATGCGAATTGCGTGCGTATTGCTCATTTCGGTTTTGTTGACCACGCTGATGCTTTGCAGACTTTATGCCCGCTATATGCAAGGAGGTTCCCTCAATGCCGGCGCAAGGACGGCGTCGTGTGTGTTTCAGGCAAACGACAAAGCAGACAGCAGATTTCTGAATTTAAGCAATATCCAAAAGCCCGGCGATATCCAAACGTATACCTTCCACGTCACGAATTCGAACGGGCGCACGGTGAGCGAAACCGCAATCAGCTATGATTTTGCAGTAGAACTGACCGGTAATATGCCGATCAAATGCACGATTTCCGATCAAAATAATAATAAAGTGCTTGAAACCGGGGTATTGGAATCCTCGCCTGTTAAAGCGCAGGTACTGAACGCCGGGGCGCTTGCGCCTTCTTTGGAAAGCGATGATACTTATACCATCACGGTCGAGTGGCCTGAAGCTGTAAATGATGCGAGCTTTGCTTCGAGAAATGCAGTGGCAGAGGCTATGCTTACCGTCACAGCGCAGCAGGTTGATTAAAGGGGAGAGAAGATGCGAAGAGATAAAAAATTGACCTCTAAACGATCAAGATATGCCTTATGGGCAGTCATCCTGGTAATTTGCCTGGTGATCCCGATCGTTGGCGGCTCTTTGGCTAAATATATCACTTCAAACAAATCAAGGGCGGAAATGGAGTCGGCTCCGTTTCATATCAGCTCCGACTATCTGAAAGAGGGAGAAAATGCTTCCTATAACGTTGTGGATTGGGGCGATGGCTTTGATATTCTGCTCTATAATTATGAAACCGAGAACGTTGCGCAAATTTCCACGGTGGATATGCGATACACGGTAACGGCTGAAAACGCAACGGTCAGCGTGAATACGCAGGCAGGAACCCCTATTGAAAAAAATAATAACGAATATCTGTTCGGCAAAACAAACACACAAGCATATCAGATCCTCCACGTGGTTCCGAATAGCAACGTAAACGTAAACGACAAAGTCAACGTAACCGTTCAGTCCACGTCTCCCTTCAGAAAAACGCTTAAAGCCGAATTCGTCATTCAGAACAAATATAGGCCTGATTACACGATCACGGATCAGGGGAACGGCACCGTATTGCTTGCCGTTAAGACGAATGATTATCAGGGTGCGATGAACGTTACGTGGGATCCTTCGAAGTTCTCTCCCGATAACACAAATTCGTTGATGGTTTCGTGGCAGAACAGCAGTCCGTCGGAAAGCTTTTCCGTTAACGGTAATTCCACCTATGAATTACTCTTTTTCAAAAAAACGGATGCGCAATACCGTGATACGAATGGTACGGGAACCGAAATTACATTGAATTGAGAGGTACGGAAATGAAGAAAAACAGAATACGTAGAGATGCTTTTTTCAAACGCACCCTCTCTATGGTTCTTGCCATAATTCTGGTGCTCAGTAATATTTGCATTGCAGACGTTATGGCAAGTATTCCAAGCGATGCAAGCACAACGATCGATTTCAGCGGCTACCAGGAAGGCAATCTGGATATTTATAACTATCTCTATTATTCAAGTGCGAATGCAGAGATCCTATACGGCAGCGGAAGCTATAAGATCGTTGGGGAAAACAATAGGCAAAATATTATCATCGGTAATCATCCGATCGAATCGGCATCGGGCGAGAAAAACAACACCGCTCCGCTGAACAATGATATACCGGTTTATCTCTCTGACCTTGCAATGTCCAATAGTTTGATCATAAAGCCGGTCGGCGAAGCCAATGCGCATAAAGTCATTCTGAACGTTGAAAAGCCTTCATCGGTCACCTCGCTGATTCTGGAGGACAACGCAAAGCTGGATTTGACCTTAAGCGAGGATATCACCGTTGGCAGCATTATGCTGGGTAAAGACAGCAGCTTGACTGTAAACGGCGCAAAAACGCTTGCGGTCACGGGCACTTTTTCCGGTCAGGGAACCCTTTTATTAAACGGCGGGATCATTCGGGCAAACAGCGGTATTTCATGCGCAAATTTGTCGCTGAATCATACTGCCGTTTATGCAAATAATTCGGCTGTTTCCGCAACGGAAACCCTTTCCATGGAAAGCAGTACGGTGGAAGACGCTTCCCTTTTCGGCTATTCCTGCGAAAACGGTGTAAAGGTTTTAACCCTTACGGGCAACAATGCCTTTTCCAACGTATTGGCTGTCGGAAGCGCAGCAAACAACAATACAATCGTTTCCCTGGAGGGGATCGAAACGGTTTCCTCCAGCCGGGGAACCACCTATTATAATGATCATACCATTTCCTATAAGTCTGAGCTCGGGGAGATTGCCGCTCAGGCAGACTGGCCGAGTGCTTATCGTGTAAGCTCCGGCTCTGCCGATTGGAGTAATGCGGCAATCCACGGCTATCACGCAGCCTCCGGTTACGTGGAAACAACGAGCGTTCAGCTGCCGTCTGATTCTATGCAGATGGGTTATATCCATATGGGCTGGAAGCTGAACGACACGGAGGAGGTCATCAGTTCCGTTTCTAATGCTATGGGGAATATAACCCTAACGGCGATCCTCGAAAGAGACTCCGTATTCGTTAAACTGGATTTAGGCTTTGATCCCACCGAATATACGAATGATAAAACGCCGGAAGGAACGCTTCCGGAGAGAAACACCACGATCATTTCGAAGGTGGATGCCGAGGCTTCCTTGCCCGTGCCTTCCAGATTCGGCTATAAATTTGCAGGCTGGAGAATCACCAGCGGCACGAACACAAGAGATCTTGTATATCACGAAGGAACGGCGTTATCCTATACGGTTGAGCTGAACGACTGCATTCTTGAGGATCAGTCTCTTGTTGTTACGCTGGAAGCACTCTGGACAGAGGATCATTTCCATATCACGCTGTTTTTGGGCTCAGACGTAACCGCAGACAGTAATCTTTTGATTTCCGTAGACGGCGGAAAAACATTCCGTAATTATAAAGAGCTCGGCAACGTGCTTGCCGAGGCAGGCGGAAATGCATCGGATATTCAGGTAGTCGGCAGAGCGATTCAGTTTTCCTCTAAAATGGCGATCAGCTACGGTCAGACCATCAGCGATTATCTGAGGGGAATTTTTAAGGATTTGCCGGAGGGCACTCTTCCGATCCTGAAGGATTCAAGTGCGGCAGGAACAGCGCAAACGTTTGCCGGATGGTCGAATATTTCCGGTGCCATTGACGGCGCATCCCGGTTCTACTACGGGGAGGGCGGCGTGCTTGCACCGGGCGATAAAAAGCTTGAGGATTATCAGCAAAGCCTGCATCAAAACAATGCAACCGTGAACGCAGTCTGGGGCGTTATGAGCTACGGATTGGCAATGCCCGATACGATGCCCGCAGGCTGGGGCCTTGTTTATACCGACGCCGCCGGTAATGAGCATACGGTCGGTCAAAATGAAAAGGCAGGAACCGTTCAGGCTCCCCAATACAGCAAAATCACGCTTTATACAAGCTCCACCAAGCCGGAGAATTTCAGCCTCTGGAGTTTTTCGGCTGCGGGAAATAAAGTGATTCCGATGGAGCAGACCTTCCATTCGGGCGATCCTTACCTTTACTATAGCTTTGATATGCCTGCGGCAAACGTGACCGCAGCCTATAATAAAGGCAAAGAAAACTGGATCAATATCGCAAAAAGCCCGATCCAATTTGAAAAGAATGTCAGAAACAATAACAGAAACGTAAACGGCTTCTGGTATGCCGATGAAATCGACGGAATGACGCCGTTGTTTGAAAAAGCAGATAAAAAACTGAGCGGTACCGATATAGGCGGAAATGCGCTTTCCGAAGGTACTTACTTCTATCAATGGTATTTCACGGATAAATTCTTTGTAACCAGTAACAATCAGGCTACGCAGAATCAGTTGACTTTGGTGGATGAGTTAACAGGCGGCGTGTATTTAAGAGATGTCAATCTTGTAATGCGGGAAGCCTATGTGAACAAAGCAAACGGGAGCCTGATCGACGGCGTGGACTGTGAAAGCTCCCAAGAATTTGGCGGGATCGCGCCCGACACGGTAAGGGATAAACTCAACAGTAAGAATGTCAAACTTGCTGATTACGCCAATATCGTCATCGACATCAGCAAGCAGTCGCTCTATACCACAACGCTCCATTTCACGGGGAAAGAGAATACCGTCGGAGCGATTATGCATGATACCCTGCAAACAAGCAACGTAAGTCCTCTGAATGTGAAAGGTGACGGTAGAGCCAGCAGTGCTGTTAAACTCGGCACTGTCTTCGGCTACTTCAGGTACGAGGTCACCAATATTACGATAACGGAATATACCAAAGAACAGGGCGATGAATTCAAATATCTGTTCTACGGTGCCAGCCAGGCGGGCTTACGGTTTAAAGACGTCGTGATCCGGGCACCGCACAAGAATGTGCATGCGGGATTTCTGACGAAGGCTGAAGAAGAGGCTTCCTTTCAAAACTCCGAGGTGGAGTTATACAGCATCTGCGTCTTCAAGGGAGTCAAAGTGATCCATTCCTATCTGCGTGTCCGTGAAAATGTGCGGTTCGGCCATATTCCGATTTACCTCGCCCAGGATTCCAAGGTGGTCATCGACGGAAATCTGGAGATGAACTACCATCATTGGGCCGACTCGGATAAGGCCGGCAATAGAGGCATAACGGACAATACAAATAACTGGCTCATCGTCAAGGGTACCTTCTGCGATATTTCGAACCGTACCTGGCGATCCGGCACCCTGATCTGCAACGACCTGGTCCTCGGCCGCACCGGCGGCATCAAGGGCGGCACCGTCATCACCAACCAGATCACCAACCAGCCTGTTGGCTTCTGGCGCTACGACCAAAATACTCGTACGTACACCTATGATCCGTTCAGGAGCAACCAGGCGGCAGAGGTGAACAAAAACGATGACAACTATCCCTTCCTCACTTACCACCATGGCGCCGCGGAACCGAATACCTATACCTTCAGCGGCGGCCAAATCTACCTGCTGGGATACTACCAGACAAAGCAGGGGACTGACAAAAGCGGGAAGGCAGTAACCGTGTACGATT
>CAZIQE010000115.1:0-5974 GCA_964541385.1 uncultured Eubacteriales bacterium
TTGGTGCATTGATATACGGAGTTGGGCTCGGTGGTGCAATAGATCAAGGCGATCTTTTTGGCATCCGGGAACAATTCGCTGATCATAGCGGCCTGCTGATCCAAAGGAGCCAGATCGGACGCACCGGAAACGTTGGTGCCAACGGTGCCGGTCCAGTTTTCGATCTCTAAAGCGGAGGCGTAATCGGTAACAGAAGTACCCAGAACGGGGATCTTATCGGTTGCGGCAGCGGCGGCCTGTAGGGGAGCGGTGGCATTGGCCATAATCAGATCCACCTTGTCGGAAACGAAGCCGGTGACGATAGGTGTGCAGTTTGCAGAATCGCCGGAGGCGTTCTTTTCGTCGAAGGTGACTTTGTCGCCCAGCTTATCGGTCAGCGCTTGCTTGAAGCCCTTGGTAGCGGCATCCAATGCTTCGTGCTGAGCCAATTGGCAGATCCCAACCTTGTAGGTGCCGTCGCTGTCCTTTCCGCAGGAAGAAAGGGAAAGGCAACCGGTAATCATCATTGCGATAACGGCCAAGGCCGCAATCAGTCTTTTTGCGTTCATTTTTTTAATCTCCTTTTTTAAAAAGTTTTTAACGCTTTATATATTTTAGACTTTAACACTTTTACCAGTAAAAGTCAAGCGTTTTATGAAAAAAAGTAGAATTTTCCGCAAAATGACCGTTCGATTCGGGAAAAAATAAAAAAGAAGTACCACTGCAGTGAATTCTGCACAGGTGCTATCCGAAGATAGCTTAACCTTTGGTACTTCCTTTATTAATATATCAGATTGATTGGAGCTTGTCAACCTTTGCGCTAACGCCGGAGGAATTGAGCCCAAGTGCATCTTTTCCACTCGATACAAAGAATATGGAAGAAATTTATACTTTTCCGGAAATTTCTGTTTCAAATAGCGACCGGTAGTTTAAAATAGAATCTCTCGATCCTCTTTTGGAATTTTTAGAAATTTTGGCTCATACTATTGACAAGCGCAATCAAATGTATTACAATGTATTACAGAAAGGGGGCAAAGCAATGGCGATTTCATTAAGATTAAGCGAAAGCGATTCTAATTTGATCAAGCGTTACGCCGAACTAAACGGAATTTCTGTTTCCGAACTGATTCGCCAGTCGGTAATTGAACGGATCGAAAATGAATTTGATTTGGATCTTTTCAAAAAAGCGCAGGCAGAGTATCAAAAAAATCCCGTCACCTATTCCTTATCCGACGTTGAGAAGGAGTTAGGTCTATGATTTATCGTGTGCTTTTCACAGAGCGGGCAAAAAAAGATCTAAAGAAAATGGATCGGCATACTGTCGCTTTAATTCTCGGATGGATTCGCAAGAATCTTGAAAATTGCGAAGATCCCCGCCGCACCGGCAAACCGCTTACCGCAATTCATAGCGGCGAATGGCGGTACCGTGTGGGTGACTATCGGATCCTTGCTGAAATTCAGGATTCCGCCATAATTATTCTTATTTTAACCGTTGGTCATCGCCGTGAAATCTACGAGTAACCTCTTGGGGTTACTCGTTTTTTGATGGAGAGCGGTAACTCCTTGCAACGCCCGGTTTGACCGGCAGTATCTCGGTGGAGATAAGCGGTAACTCTGCGCAGCGGATTTTTTCGAGCCGCTGGTCGGCGGCTTACGAAAAAATTCCTCGCTTCGAGACACGGCAGTCCGCCCGTTATCGACGGGCGGCTGCCTCAACGTAACCGCGCGTTGCCTTGCAACGCCCGGTTCGACCCGCAGTATCCCGGCGGAGATAAGCGGTAACCCTGCACTCTCGGTTTTTGTCGACCGCCCCGGGCGGCTCACGCCAAAACCTTCGGGTTCGGGACACGGTTGTTCTCAAAGCCTATCGCGGCTTTGAGCCAACCTCAACGTAACCGCGCGTTGCCTTGCAACGCCCGGTTCGACCCGCAGTATCCCGCCCAAAACAAAAAGGCACACCTTTTGGTGTACCTTTTTGTTTTGGTGGAGATAAGCGGGATCGAACCGCTGACCTCTTGAATGCCATTCAAGCGCTCTCCCAGCTGAGCTATACCCCCATTTGTTTTTTCGGAATGCTTGCTTATTATAGCAAAGAGAATAGGCTTTGTCAATCTTTTTAAAAGAAAATTTTCAAATTCTCCATTGAAACCAACCGAAAGACCATATATAATACATATATAATAATAGTAAGGTGAGGAGTGAAGAGATGAAACGATTAGTCAGTAGCATTGTCGCCATTGGGGCGGTGATCGCTTTGGGCATTATCATTGCGGTGGCATTCGGGAACGCCGCACCGGAGAAAAAACTGATGAAAAAGCATCCTTATGTTTTCAGCCAGAGCAAGGAGGTTTTGAAAACCAGGCAGGATACTTATACCAAGAAGGACGGATGCGTTTATTTGGCTTGGCCGGAAACGAAGAATAAAACCACCGACGGCCTGATCGATGCCTTTATTCAGGAAGGCAAATCGGCGTATGAGAAGGCGGCGGAGGCCGAGGCGGGCAAGGCGAAAAAACAGCGTCGGATCCCCCGGCTGGTGGTGGATTATACCGCAGTGAAAGAGGAAGGCTACACCGCCATTGAACTTTTCTATGAATTGGGTCGTTATCAGCCGGATGGCACCGGGGAGGCGATCACACGGAAAGAGGCGCATTTTTATTTGGATGAAGCCGGGGCGGAAATGGGGCTCAATGCCCTATTGGGCGAAGAAACCGAAGAAAAACTGGAATTGATGCTCCGAAGCAGCGGCAAAAAATTAGAAGATCTGAAGGATTTCAAATTGGCCGATGGGCAGTTGGAACTGATCTGGGCGGAGAGCACGGAAACCTTCGGGGTGGAGGAAATCCGGCGAGCCGGGCTGATCGACCCCAATAAGCCGATGATCGCTCTGACCTTCGATGACGGACCGGGGAAATTATCGAAGAAATTCGCAGACCTTTTCGCTCGCTACGGCGGGCACGCCACCTTTTTCGTGGTGGGCACCAACGTGTTGAATTTTCCGGAAGAGCTGAAATATCTCTATGAGATGGGCAATGAGATCGGCAGCCACACCATGCGCCATAAAAACCTGAATAAGCTTTCTGCGGAAGGGGTTCGAAAAGAGGTGGAGGATGCGGATAACGCCATTCAGGAGGTGATCGGCAAGAAACCGGATCTGATGCGGGCGCCCTATGGCAACGCCAATTCAACGGTAATGAACGTGATGGCTCGCCCGCAGATCAATTGGAGCGTGGACACGGAGGATTGGCGCAGCCGCAATGCGCAATCGGTGAAAAACGAGATTCTGAAGGGGGCGGGCGACGGCGAGATCGTCCTGATGCACGAAATTTATCAATCTACCTACGATGGGCTGGAAATGGCGATTGAAGAGCTGGCAAAGCAGGGATATCAATTCGTTACGGTCAGCGAATTGATGCGCTATCGCAACGTAACTCCGGAGGTAAAAATTTATCACTCCTTCTTAAAATAAAAAAATCACCGCAGATGCAAAGCATCTGCGGTGATTTAAATTATTTGAAATTAACGTATGTATAAACCATAAAATGATCGCTGCAGGGCTGAGGACGGTTCACAAAGATCCCGCAGCCCATATCCTCATTCCAATAATGGTCGAATCGATCCTTAGTCAGGATGATATGGTCAATGGCAGAGCCGGCGGTGGTGATGATAGGCGTATCCAGGCGGGGGCCGCCGTTCAGATCCAAATAACGCTCGGTATTCAAATGCCCCACCAGCTTGGAGCACCAGAGGTTTAAGTCGCCCACCAGAATCGCATATTCATCCCGATCCATCATCGCCTGAATCTCGTCGTATTGTTCGGGGATGCCTGCCAGATGGGTGTTATAGAAGCAAAGCTTTTTGCCGTTGATCTCGATTTCGTGGCGTTCCACGTTGCGAAGCTCTTCGTTCTGATTTTCAAAAAAGATTACTTTGCTATCGGTGATGGGGAATTTACTCATAATCCCGTGACCGTACTGCCCGCCCTGATAGCTTTTTAGCGTGGCGGAGAAATACCAATAGGGATAGCCGCATTCCTCGGCAAGCCGCTCCATTTGGTTGCCTTCGCCGGATCGCCTGGTGTTCACGTCACATTCCTGGATCCCGATCACGTCGGCATCGATCTTTTTGATTTCGGCGCATACTTCATCCCATTGCTTGTTGTACCAAGCGCATTTGATGTTGAAGGATGCGATTTTGAGGCGTTTTGAATCATCCATAATACGTTCCTCCCTTTCAGCACCATTATATAATAAATAATGAAAAAGTAAAGAGTTTTTTGTTTAAGGTGAGGAGAGTCGAACCCAATATGGTTTAAAACGGCATCTTTCCGCTAAAGCGTCGTTAAAAATCGAAACCATACGACAGTATGCTTTCGATTTTATGCCTTGCTTTAACGAAAACCTCCTCGTTTTAAACTGCTTTGCACCTAAAGCGTAGGTATTTCGGATGGGTTTTTGCTTTTGAAAAGGCAGGCGGGCTGTCGCCCGGCAACTTTGAAAAAGTGAAAATACGCCGAAAGGGCACGCTTTAGGCATATTGGGTTCAACTTTCCTCACCTTATCTTGACGAACCATTTTTTTCTTTTTATAATGAACGTATTGAAAGGAAGGGAGGAGCGCCTCTATGATTCTGCAGGGACTCCGTCTGCCGGTGGATCATACCCCCGAAATGCTGCTGCAAAAAATCAGGAAAGCCGCCGGTTTCCGCCCGGCAGATTGGCGATTGCTCCGCCGTTCTGTGGACGCCCGGAAAAAACCGGTTTGCTATCAATATACGGTTGAGGCTCTGAAGCCGGGGGAAACGTTTGCCCCAACGCCCCCGCCCCGAATTCCCCGGCGGGAATTCGCCCGGCGACCGATCGTGATCGGGTGCGGTCCGGCAGGGCTTTTTGCGGCGTTGGTATTGGCGAAGGCCGGTGCCCGACCCCTTCTTTTGGAGCGGGGAAAATCCGTGGAGGAGCGGATAAAGGATATTGCCCGGTTTCATTCCGGCGGGGAATTGAATGAAAATTCCAACGTGCAGTTTGGGGAGGGGGGAGCCGGCACCTTTTCAGACGGCAAGCTGAATACCGGCGTCAACGATCCCCTTTGCCGTTGGGTCTTAAAGGTCTTTGCCGATCACGGCGCACCGCCGGAGATCCTCTACGATACCAAGCCCCATATCGGAACCGACCGTCTGCGTGAGGTGGTGCGGGGGATCCGCCGGGAGATTCTGGCTTTGGGCGGCGAAATCCATTTTGAAGAGCAGATGCGGGAATTGATCTTGGAAAAGGGGCGGATCATTGGCGTTATCGGCAAGGAACGCTACGAAACAGACGATCTGATCCTTGCCATCGGTCATAGTGCCCGGGATACCGTCCGGATGCTGAAAGAAAAGGGGATCCCGATGGAACCCAAAGCCTTTTCGGTGGGCGCCCGGATCGAGCATCCGCAATCGCTGATCGATCAAAGCCAATATGGCGACTACGCCCGGTTTTTAGGGGCGGCGGATTATAAGCTTTCCTATCATACCCAAGGGGGCAGAGGGGTCTATACCTTTTGTATGTGCCCCGGCGGGTTGGTGGTGGCGGCCGCCAGCCAAAAGGGCGGAGTGGTGACCAACGGGATGAGTTATCACGCCCGGTCGGAGGAAAACGCCAATAGTGCTCTATTGGTGGGGGTTCAGCCTGCCGATTATTTTGAAAAGGATCCTCTGGACGGCGTTTATTTTCAGGAGCGGCTGGAGCAAGCCGCCTTCGCTGCCGGCGGAAGAAATTATTTCGCTCCGGCGCAACGAATCGAAGACTTTTTGCAAAATCGCCCCTCTACAGGGTTCAAAACGGTGCGACCCAGTTATCAGCCGGGGGTCACGCCTTGCAATCTGCGGGAAATTCTGCCGGATTTTGTCGGCTCGGCAATGGCAGAGGCGATTCCCAATCTGGATCGTCGGCTGAAGGGATTTGCCATGGCGGATGGCGTTCTAACAGGCGTGGAAAGCCGAAGCTCCTCGCCGGTTC
>CAZIQE010000116.1:0-3738 GCA_964541385.1 uncultured Eubacteriales bacterium
CGAATGCTCCGCACTCCGGGTTTGATCCTTGGCAGTTGACAGCATTTGATCGAAATTATCCGTCGTTAGCGTTTTCAAGGTGTCAAGGTTAAATACTTGCTCTAAATGATCGCTCCCAAAAGAGAAATATCCGCTCTCGTTCGTCGTAATATTCTGAACACTGCCTCCAACGGAATTCGTCAGGGTTTCCAGCTGCGTTTTCAAATCATCTAAAACCGCATCATAGCTCACCAAATCACCGTTGGCTATCTTTTGCTTCATTACGCTGATCACCAATTCATCGGCATACTGAAAAGCCTCATTGGGGCGGCCATCCTTCGTGGATAATGAAAGATCGTTGAGATTTTGATAAATCAAATCCTCCAAGCCCGCCGAAGCATTTTTATAAGAATCGCTGTTTTTTAAAATGTCTTCATAGGTTGCAATTCTGCTTCGAAGCTCCCGGATTTCCTTTTGAAGCTCGGCCGATTGCGCATCCGAATAGGTTCTTGCAATGATCCCGCCGCCGGAAACACGCTCCCCTTCCGCCCGGATCACGTCAATATAACTGCTGTTTTGGCTATCCAATGATTTTTCATTCCGGAAGAAAATGCCGGTCGTATTTAAGGATTCATCAATTTCTCCCATCACGGCGCTTTCCGTTTTAACGATCACGAAATGATATTTATATAGCTGATAACCGATGACAACCACCGCCAAAACGGCTAATAGACCTATAATTATTTTAATAAAAGTAAGTCCGCTGGTCTTCATTTCAACATCCTTTCAAAAACGATAAAGCCAAATCATAAACACGATCGATCAATTGATTTCTTTCATATTCATCCACATTGAACCAATGGATCTCGGAATTTTTTTTGAACCAGGTCAACTGTCTTTTGGCATAGTTCCGGCTTTTTTGTTTAATCAATTCAACCGCATCTTCTATGCTTTCATTATTTTCGATCGCATCCATCAGCTCTTTATAGCCGATCGCCGCACGGGCTGTTGCCGATAGCTTTTTATTTTTCAATAGCGACCGGACTTCATCCTCTAAGCCCGATTCCACCATCAGATCCACCCTTTGATCGATTTGTTCATAAAGGCGACTGCGATCTTTATAATTAAGACCGATATAAAGGACTTGATACGCACTCGCCCTTTGGCTTTCTTTCTGAAAGGCCGATAAGGGTTTTCCGGTTGTTTCATAAACCTCTAATCCACGAATAATTCGTTTTACATCATTGGGGTGAAGCTTACCCGCCAAAATCGGATCCACTTCTTTTAATTGATGATGAAGAAATTCAGAACCATAAGATTCCGCTTCTTTTTGATATTTTTCTCGAATCGCTTCCGGAACAGAAATCTCAAAGAAATTGGTATTCCTCAATAAATGATCGATATAAAGACCCGTTCCCCCGCAAATAATCGGAACAATGCCTCTGCAATTCAAATCCTTCAAAACAGCCTTGGCATCCTGCACGAAGGATACAACATTATAGGAATCTTCAACCGAAATATGGCCGATAAGATGATGAATCACTCCCTCTTGTTCCTCCGGCGAAGGTTTTGCAGTTCCGATATTCATTTGATCATATATCTGCATGGAATCAGCCGAAACGATCTCTGCTCCGATCCTTTTGGCAAGCGCAATGGACAGCCCGGTTTTTCCTGAGGCAGTCGGGCCGACAATGGCGATCATTTTTTGCATAGGTTCACCTATATCCGTTTAAATGCTTTTTCAATACTCTTTTTCGTTTGCGTTATCAAAATAGGTCTGCCATGAGGGCATTGATGAATATTATCATTTTTGATCAAATCAACTAAAAGGGATTTTAATTCCTCATCGTCATTATCATTTCCGCCCTTGATCGCCGCTTTACAAGCGATGGTTTTCATCGCCGTATTTTCACGTTCTGTTAAGGTATTTTTGCCGCCGGACATCCAATTCGAAAGAATTTCGCAAAAAGCATCAGTGGCAGATTCAGCCGTTAGGCAAAGCGGGCGGCTCCTTAAAACGATTTGCTTATCACCGAACGCATCGAGGTCAAACCCGATATGAGAGAATTCCAGCCGGTTTTCAATTGCAAAATTCACTTCCTCCGGAGTCAAACGAATCCGCTCGGGAACCAGAAAATGCTGGCCGTTATGATCGGAAGAATCAAATTCACGCTGAATACGCTCAAAAATCATTCTCTCATGAGCGGCGTGTTTATCAATAAAATAAAGCTGATCCTCGAATTCTACCAATAAATACGTGGCAAAAACCTCTCCGATATATCGGTAGCCCGCCTTTTTCGCAAGCGGCTTCAGCTTTTGCTTTTCTTCGGCTTTCGCATCATCCCGCTTCAGATTTTCAAGCATTTGATTCACATGCTTATCTGAACCGGACTCCTGAAATTCAGAATTTTCACGAAAAGAAAAATCCGGTATAAGTTGAAAGAGTGCTTCCTGCCTTCTGATGGCGGCACGATCCGGCGATACGGTATCAATATACGTTCTGTTAGGAGATAAGCCCATAATCGTTTTATCAGGCAGCGAAACCGGAAAATCGTCTGCCTGCTTGGCTTTTCCGGGTTCCGACATTTTCTCAGAAGGAATCATGGGCTTTGGTTTTTCGAAAACCGTAACGGTTTGAAAAGGATCCTCTCCCTTAGGTTTCGAAGCAGAAACCGGTGTATTGGGGATCAAAGAAGGGAGCGGCTCCTCCTCATCTTTTTTAAGAAAAGTCTGTTTATTTAATGCATCCTTGATCGCATAATAAACTGCATCAAAAATCATCTTTTCATTGGAAAACTTCACTTCCATTTTGCTGGGATGAACGTTTACGTCCACCAATCCGGCGGGAAGCGTAATCTTCAATATACAAACGGCATACTTGCCATGAAACAGGCAATTCTTATACGCCCGATCAATGGCGGCATAAACGGTCTGGCTCCGAACAAAACGCCCGTTGATATAGCAGAGCTGATAATTACGATTCGCACGTGTTACAGTAGGTTCTCCCGCATATCCGTATACCCGAATTTGATCAGAACCGCCGTTGACGTTCAGCATCCCACGGGTGATCTCTCGTCCAAGCACCGTATAAATGGTATCCTGCAAGCTGCCGGAGCCGTATGTAGCAAGGGTTTGTTTCCCCTCCTGAATTAAATGGAAGGAAACGGAAGGTTCTGCAATCGCCAAACGATCCAGCATAGAAGCAATATAGCTTGCTTCTGTGCGATCGGTTTTCAAGAATTTCATCCGTGCAGGGGTATTGAAAAAGAGATCCTTCACGATGATCGTGGTTCCTTTCGGCGCTCCGGCCTCAGATGAGCCAACAATCTTCCCGGCCTCCAGCTCCAATTTGGTTCCTGCCCCTTCGCCGGTAGACGTGATCAATTCAATTCTGGATACAGCCGAAATTGCCGCCAATGCCTCACCGCGAAAGCCCAGAGTATGCACAGCGTAAAGATCGTCGATGGTTTGAATTTTACTGGTTGCATGGCGTAAAAAACAGGTTTGGGCATCTTCTTTCGTCATTCCGCAGCCGTCATCGGTCACACGCATATAAGTGATACCGCCGTTTTTGATCTCAACAGTCACAGATTTTGCACCGGCATCCAAAGCATTTTCAACCAGCTCTTTAATAACGCTGCCGGGGCGCTCCACCACTTCGCCGGCCGCAATCTTATTCGCAATTTCCTGATCCAGAACTCGAATCTTTGCCACGTGATTTTACAACTCCTTTGCTTTTTGAGAAAGCTCGAATAAAAT
>CAZIQE010000117.1:0-2434 GCA_964541385.1 uncultured Eubacteriales bacterium
GAATTCAACGCCATAAAGACGCTTGGCTTCGGCGGCATCGGCAACGGGATCAACGATCACCGGCTCAACGCCGTATTCCCGCAGTTCCCGCACGATATCGAAAACCTTGCTGTTTCGGGTATCGGGGCAATTTTCCTTGAAAGTGAAGCCCAGGAGAGCCACCCGGGCGTTTTCGGTCGGCTTTTTGCAGGCGATCAGTTTTTTAATGCAGTTTTCAGCCACATAACGACCCATATCGTCGTTGATCCGGCGGCCTGCTAAAATAACCTGGCTATGATAGCCGATCTGCTCCGCTTTATATGTAAGATAATAAGGGTCTACGCCAATGCAATGGCCGCCCACCAGACCCGGTCGAAACGGAAGAAAATTCCATTTTGTGCCGGCGGCTTCCAAAACGGATTTTGTATCGATCCCCATCTTATTGAAGATGATGGAAAGCTCATTCATAAATGCGATATTGATATCCCGCTGGCTGTTTTCGATCACCTTGGCGGCCTCCGCCACCTTGATACAGGAAGCCCGATGCACTCCGGCATCCACCACCAGCTCATAAACCTTGGCAATGGTATCCAAAGATTCGGCATCCATACCGGAAACGATCTTTTTGATGGTTTCCAGGCGATGCACCTTATCGCCGGGATTGATCCGCTCGGGAGAATACCCCACTTTAAAATCTTTACCGCAAACCAAACCGGATTCCTTCTCAAGAATCGGAACGCAGATATCCTCGGTAACACCGGGATAAACCGTGGATTCATAAACGACGATACTGCCCTTGGTTAAATTTCTGCCGACGATGCGGCTGGCACCCTCCACCGGAGAGAGATCCGGCGTATGATCATCGTGAACGGGAGTAGGAACGGCAACGATATGAAACTTTGCCCGTTTCAGGGCAGCTTCATCGGAGGTGAATTCAACGGTAGTCGCTTTAATGGCCTCATTTCCCACTTCATTGGTAGGATCAATACCGGACTTATAGAGATTGATCTTTTCTTTATTCAGGTCATAGCCGATCACCTTGATCTTTTTTGCAAATGCAATCGCAATCGGCATTCCCACGTAACCGAGACCGACCAAAGAAACTGCTTCTTCTCTATTAATGAGTTTTTCATACAGCGGCATAGGATTTATCCCCTTTCATTAATGTTGTTTCTTCTATTTTAGCAATTTCATCCAAATATTTTTTCACAACGATCGAGCGATCAAATTCCTCTTCCACCCTTTTACGGGCGGCTAATCCCATTCGTTCCTTTTCTTCATAGGAAAGCTGCAAAAATGCACGGATCGCACGTGTCAGATCCTCCCCGTCCCGTGCCTTGCAGGCAATTCCGGAAATACCGTCTTCATAGATCTCACGGCAGCCAGGCACGTCGGTGGCGATCAAGGGACGACCGCAGGCAGCCGCCTCCAGCATCACGTTCGCCATTCCTTCATGATAAGAGGCATGCACCAACGCATGAGCATTTTTTAAATAATGATCCACGTTTTTTTGCTGCCCGAGATATTGGATATCGCCCTCTTCCTGCGCCCTTTGCACCTGCGCCTCATACGCTCCGTCGAAGCCGCCGATCAATTGAAAAACAACCTTGGGATATTCCCGATGAATTTTTTTGGCGGCATAGAGAATTTCATCGGCACCCTTGTCCTTCATGATCCGCCCGACCGTTACGAACGTGACGGGGGCTTCCGGGGCAGGATATTCTTCCGGATAATGCTCATCCAGGTTAACGCCGGAGCCGGGCAACAAATCATAAGCCCCCTTCACAATTTTCCGATCGACCATAAACGCCATATTGCTGCTGTTTTGGAAAAACACTTTCTGCGCTTTCCGCAAGCCGAAGGAAGTGAGAAGGAGAATGATTTTTCGCATCAGTCCGCCGTTTTCAACCGCAGTACCCAATCCCGTGATATTGGCAATATACGGAACGTTCAATGAAGCGCACGCCATTCCCGCATAAATGTTCGGCTTCACCGTGTAGGTTAAAACAACCTGCGGCCGGATTTCTTTTATTAAATTGCGATAAAAGGCGTATTGCTTTAATTCTTCCAGCGGATTTGTGCCGTGGCGGTTATATTCGCAAGGCACATAACGACAGCCCATTTTTTCGAAAAGACCTATGTATTCGCCATTCGGCAGAGAAAGGTACACTTCGTGCGTTTCTAAAAGTGCTTCAAATAGCTCTTTCCGCGATTTATACAGGCTCATATCGTTGCTGGCTACCACTAAAATCCGCATTTTATTCCCTTTCCTTTAAGATTACATCTATTTTTAGATATAAAAATACATTCTCAATATGTAATTATATCTCTTTTTAATAAAAAACACAATATTTTTTTATAAAAAATTCAAAATTTCCAAAATATGTAAAATTTTTGTAAATCTTTGATCAGCGAGAGAAAAGCTGATTCAAACGGTGAAACCCGACCGCAAATA
>CAZIQE010000118.1:0-3317 GCA_964541385.1 uncultured Eubacteriales bacterium
TTTTCCATCGCCAGAAATCCCCGCTTCTGCACGATGATCCCGTTGCCGGGGGTTACCTGAAAGGGAATGATCGAACCGGGGAAGGAAGAGGCAAAGGCAATCATTCCCGCCTCGCCCATGGCAGTATATTCATTCAAAAAGATGGATTCGCCGGAAAAGATTCTGCCGAACGCTTTTTTCAAGCCGCCGCCCGCATTGGTCTGCATCTGCATATTCGGGCTCATCCAGCTCATCGCTCCACGCTCGGTGCAAAGGCATTCGCCCGCCTCGGGATAGCAAATCACCACCGGCAGATGGCCGCCTTCAATTTCATATCGCATCATCAAGTTCCTCCTTTTTTTCTTCATTATAGCATAAAAAATGAAAATAGCAAATCACATTTTTCAAATGAACGAAAAGGATCTCGGAGGGCACATTATCATTTATTCTTTTCGGGAAGCGGATATTCATAACTTTTTAACGTATTTAAAACTTTGCAATGTAAATAATATCGACCGTCCTTCTGCATAAGTGCGATTCGCTTTATATTCAGAGCCTCGCCTTTCAATTCATCCGCCAGCTTTTCTTTTAAATAATTCTCAACCATTTCATAGGTGACTCCGTCTAAAATAGATTCGTCAACCCCCCTCATCGCTTCCCGATTAAACATCAAACAAGCGGCGATCTCGCCGCTCTGCGCAACGTCCACCCGAATCGCTCTTGCAACAACAAAGCCGTCTTTTCCCCAATTCTCCGTGAATTCAACGTAATATTTGTCTTGACTCTGTTTGATTGCCATGCAAAACGAAAACTTTTCATATTCATCCGGATACATTTTCTTCGCTTCTGCTTCTGCGATCATAATCGCCTGCTGCTCGGTAACCTTTCCTTTGATCGTTATTTTTTCATTCGTAGGGAGTACCATTTCTTTATCTTCCGTCAGTTCTGTTTTAAGCACTTCGAAATTATTATAAGCCATCACCTTTCCCGTTTCGGGATCCGTTTCATATTCCACGTTGTTTTCGCCTTCATAAACGTCGTATGAACGGTCTTCCGTCTTTTTTTGGGAATGCTTATAGGTTACCTTCTCCGGCTTTCCGTTAATGCCGATAATCGTTTTTTCTTTTTTGGCGTCTTCCCGTATATAGGCATCCGGATATGCCACTTCCCTTTCTTCAGAATTCATTTTCGGGCCCAAAGATTCAAGCCCGGCATAAAGAGAAACGCCGAGGATCGATCCGAGTATAGCGATAGATGCCACAATCAGAAAAATTCTTTTTTTCATATTCGAATCCTCCTTAGTAATGTAAACCCGGCAGGATGCAGGGGCGGTTCACGTGAACCGTCCCCTGTCTTGCGAGTACTTTAAGATAAGGGATAAGCAATTTTTTCAACTGTACCGGGCGTATGCACACGAACCAAAATATAGTAATCTTCGTCTTTTTCTAAAGTATAAGCGATGATCTTTTCAATCGTTTTTCCCTCTTTAGCCAATTCTTTTTCAATAAATGCATCAACGGTACTTTGCTCCAGATCATTGACCAACGACCAATCAAATCCGGTTAAGATCATACGATTTCGCATATCACACCAAGTGAGTGCCCCGCCGGGAGTCAAATCAACGTTTATGGTACGCATCTTAATGAACCCGTCTTTTCCTCCGGGTTCAGAAAAAGATACGTTGAACGCAACAGTATTCGTATATGATTCAATTTTTGTGAAATGCGGAAACTCCTCCGGGAACATTTTTTGGGCATAATTGGCGGCAATCGAAAATAGCAAAGGATCTATAGAAGGGTCGGGGGGTGAAATTTTGGTATTCCCCACTTCACCCACTCCGCCGGGGGAAAGGTTGGAATTCTGATTAAAATATCCCACAACTGCTCCGGTTTTTGAATCCACTTCATATTGAATCTTATTTTCATCAACGTAAATATCGGTTGCGTCATTTTCATCACGCTTTTGGGATGCGGCGTAGGTAACCTTTTGAGGCGTATTGTTGATATCATTGACTGTTATTTCTTTTTTTGCTTCTTTGCGTACATAGGTGTCCGGTCTCGCCAACACTTCTTCGGCAGGGGTTATACGACGGTGTGCATCCTCCAGACTGCCAAAGGCAACAACGCCGAGTACGGAAACAAGGATAAGCGCAAACGGTAGGATCAGCCATACTTTCTTTTTCATTATCAAAACCTCCTTTTATCTAATGATCAGACTTTCTGCAAAGACCGATTCACTCTATAAAAATTCAGTTCAAATTATAGGCAAATTCCTCGTCTAAAACAATGTCGTCGCTTTTAAAAATAAACGTTGGCAGGTTCAAATAGAATTCACCGTTTTCCCGTTTCTTTAACCAAACGTTGTCGTCCAGCTCATATGATAAATATTCCCCGCTTGAATAGATAGCAGACATTTGATCTGAAACGTATTCCTGCATTTTTTCAAAGGTAATCCCCTTCAGGAGCGTTTCACTGAAGCCCTCGAACCGTTCGGGTCTGGGAGCGATACTATAAACAATATTCCCTTCCTTTGAAACGGAAACAATGCAGCTATCTGCCGTAACAAAGCCGGCTGATCCGAATTGCTTGGAATAGGTCACCAAATAATTTTTAACCGATTCATTATAATTGCAATAATCAAGCACGTATCCCGGCAGATCTCCGTAAAATTTTTTTATGTGTTCCATTGCGACCTGAATCGCTTCTTTTTCGGAAATCATCAATTCCGCATTTTCTTCCCGCCCGGCAGCCGTAATCGCGCTGAAGCTGACCAATTTTCCATCTTGATTTATTTCATATTCATCCGTATCATACAAATAGATATCCACGTATTCATTTTCCGATACCTTAGAGCTTTGCTTATACGTCAGCGTTTTTTGCGTTTGATCTGCTAATACTATTTTTTTGCTCGAATCGGCTCCTTTTCGAATATAATCTCCATGCTCTAATATGGGAGCTGTTTCTGTGATATTCGTTGCTTTAAACAAGGCTCCTGCTCCTATACATAAGCAAAGAGAAATCCCTATCGCAAAAACGATAACCATTCTTTTTTTCATATTCGAATCCTCCTTAGTAATGTAAACCCGGCAGGATGCAGGGGGCGGTTCACGTGAACCGTCCCCTGTCTTGTTTTTATTTCTCTTTCTTTACTGAAATGTCAGCCATTTCTTTTTTAAACCAATCCTCATACGAAAGATAATCGGGATTATGCTCTTGATAATATTCATTGAATTTTTGCAGCATTATAATTTCACGGTAACCTTTCCGATGATATTCTTCCACTTCTTCATCGGTTAAATCAGCGCCCTTCTGATATTCCTTAATATAAGCAGCCACGTC